>JAUVRF010000255.1 GCA_030597775.1 Methanobacteriota archaeon
ATAGTCACCGATGGACCCGTCCTCACCTATCTGACCATCACCGCGATGAACGCAGCGGGCCTGAACTCGGTCCTGGCCACCGTGATCCTGGCAATGGTCCTGCTCATCGTGACTTACTACGCCTTCTATCGGACGTGGATGGTCGGTCTCCTCTCGACCATACCCATCATGCTGGTCATCGGATGGGTGTACGGTTCGATGTACCTGCTGAACATCCCCTTGAACGTGGTCACCATAATGATATCCGCCCTTACCATAGGTCTGGGCATAACATTCGCCATCCACATATCCCACCGGTTCCTGGAGGACCTCCAAACGAAGCCCTGGAAGACCGCGTTGTGCGATACCGTGGGCCACACCGGCGCGGCCCTGTTCGGCGCGGCCGCCACCACGATCGGTGGGTTCGGCATCCTCACCTTCTCCGTCCTGCCACCGATGGCACAGTTCGGCATCGTGACCGCCCTCTCGATCTTCTACAGCTTCTTGGCATCGGTGTTCGTGCTCCCGTCCTTCCTGGCCATTTGGGCCAGGAGGAAGTACGGAGAGGACGGCGGAAGGATCTGCGCCATCGATGACGATGCTCTCGAGACCGAGGAGCCCCCACAGGAGGGGCGGGATGCCCCCGAGGGGGATACCCCGGAAGAACCCTCCGATTAGATCACCGCGAGGGCCTTCCTACGGTCCCACCTTCGTGACCTGGGTATCGATACGGGTCCTCCCACCCCCCTGCAGATAGGGGTTCCGTCAAGGAATATGGAACGGACCCGGATAGATGCTGGCTCGGTATCCGGGAACGTGAATATCTCCTCGGTGATAATCACCTTTGAGATGTATGCGGTTACCTTTATCAAAGGTACACCCATAATTATTGGAACACCTATGGTCAGCCTTATAGGGAGGTATCTGTATGGACAAGGCCGGTAAACGGGATGCCCATGTTCCCCACATCGAGGGTATTCAGCAGAGCGGATCCCCGGCCTGTGACACCGTACTTGACGATGTTGACGAGCTGATCATGTCCCTGGATTGTGCGGAACCTGACCAGGCCAGCGGGGCCGAGGAGGGTTCCTCCGAACCCAAGAAGGCCGTGAGGAAGGTGAAGGTCGTCCGGTCGCCTGGCGTTCCCGAGGCCCCCCCCAACACGGGCGCAGTGCCATGGTTGGACAGGTTCGAATCCACCAATGCCCTGATCCAGCAGCTTGAGGACACTCTCAGGTTGATGGAATCGAAGGGCGTGAACCTCACCAGCGCCTGGGAGCTGGCCAACACCGCAAGGTCGCTCCTGGACAGCGCAGAGGTCGCCCAGGCCCTTATCTACGCCAATCGCAGCTTCCGTATGGCCCTCGACCTGCATCGGTTCCCCGAGACCGGGGTCGCCGCCTCGTGATTGCGCAAACCTTTTCCCAGGTAAGACCATTGGACCCAGCGTGTCTGCTCTGGATGCCGCGATCATCACATCCTCCATGGTCATCACCATAATGGCGGGCCTGTACGCGGGATTGGGCCTCAACGCACCCAAGGACCTCGACCGGCGGGCCGAGATGTGGTTCGCGGTGGCCATGTGGGCAGCTGCCCTCACTGGTGCCCTGGTGGGAGGCGATCTGGCCATCGGCCTTGTCACGGGCGGTCTCGTCCTCCTGATACTGTGGTCCATCCTTCATTTCCCCCGGATCAAGACCCTGGAGACACCAATGCCACGCCTTGTCCCGATGTTCACCTTCGGCATCTGCCTGGTGACCGTCGTCCTGCTGGGTCTGACCGCCTTCCTGATCGAGCTCCTCTGAGCAGGCGACCTGTACTGCAGGACAACTCCATCTATTCTCTTGGGACCACCAATGTTAATTACGTCCTTGGGCGGTACGGACCCGGGACCCATGCGGCTCGTGACAACCTGGTACGGCTCGTTCCTGTTGGACGAGGATGGAGGGTCGGTGACCTCCGCGCCATTTCCCAAGAGCGTTGATGGGATAGCCGAGAGGTTGAAGCTCATCCGTGATGGGGAGATCCTTGACGAGGAGCGCCGAGTGGTCTCCTCGGACGCGTCCTTCTATGTGGCCGAGGAACGCCTGTTACCCTTGGACGGGGCCGAGATGGGCGATCGCATGGCACCGTCCACGGACGTGCCCACCCCCGAGTCGATGGGCTTCGACCCTTCAATGCTCAGGGAGGCCAGCTTGCTCCTTGCCACCGATTCCATAAGGGATGCTCTCCCCCCGGACCAGCCAGTGATCCTGTACCTCAGGGCGATGGATCAGGTCGACAGGGAAGGTAGCAAGGCCCTCGAGATGCTCAGGTACTGGCACAGCTTCCACTTCCCGGAACTGGGAGCCCTCGTGGACGATACGGAGTTCCTTCGCCTGCTGAGCGCCGGCCCCCTCCGGGACCGGATCCTTGGCGAGAGGCCCGATCTGGACCCGGGGACCGATGCAGGACGTCCCCTGACAACCGGAGAGGGTGAGGCCATGGCCTCCATGGCCGACCATATCGTCTCCTCCCGTAGGGAGGCCGGGTCCCTTCGCAAGAACCTGGAGGTGGCGATCCTCGATACGGCCCCGAACCTGGCCGCGGTGGCGGGCCCCCTCGTGGGAGCTCGCCTTCTGAGCCTGGCAGGTTCCCTGGACCGCCTCGCCCGCCTGCCCTCCTCCACCATCCAGCTGCTTGGCGCCGAGCGGGCGCTCTTCATGCACATCCGGGAGGGAACCCCGACCCCCAAGCACGGGGTGATCTTCCAGCATCCCACCGTCCACTCTTCCCCTCCCTGGCTGAGGGGCCGCATGTCCCGGGCACTGGCGGGCAAGATAGCCATCGCCACCCGGGCCGATGCCTTCGGGACCCATCCCGATGGTGACCTGGGTCGGGAGATGAGGGAGCAGTTCCTTGCGAGGGCCCAGCAGCTCCGCTCGGCCCATCCCGAGGCTCCGCCAGGCTGGCGAGGGCGAAGACCCTGGACCGCTGACCGGAAACGGCAGGGGTCTGGCCGTGGCCGCAGTGGCAAGGGTGGTCACGGGGGTGGTCACAAGGGTGGTCACAAGGGTGGTCACAAGGGTAGTCACAAGGGTGATCACAAGGGGAGCAAGCATCGGGCCAAGCGCCATGGAAGTCGTCAACGACGATGAGCCGATGGGCCCGACAAGCCTTTTACCACCGAGACCCATCGCCGGTCCGGAGGACATGTACCGTGGAGCGAAGGATCGGTATCATCGGGGGCACCAGCCTCGTGAAAAGGGCCGGTGAGCTGGACCTGGAGCTCGTCCAGGTCGAGACTCCGTACGGGCATCCTTCCTCGCCCCTTCACCTGGGCAAGTGGGGGGGGAGACCCGTGGCCCTGCTGGTACGTCACGGCCTGGACCATGATATCCCACCCCACATGATCAACCACAGGGCCAACGTGAAGGCCATGCTATCGGCGGGGGTCGAGAGACTGGTCCTCATCGCCTCGGCCGGGTCCCTCCGCGAGGACCTAAAGCCGCCGACCGTCGTCCTCCTGGACGACTACGCCAACCCCTTTTCCAGCGCCACTTTCTTCGATGACAGCATCGTCCATGTCACCCCTGTCCTCTCCGACAGCATGAGGGGCGTGCTCGCGGATGTGGCCGCAGAGGAGGGGATAGGGGTGGCGAACGGTGGGACCTACATCCAGACCCTTGGACCCCGGCTCGAGACCCGGGCGGAGGTCAGGGCATTGCGTTCGTGGGGTGACGTGGTCGGAATGACCATGGCATCAGAGGCCTCCCTGGCCATCGAACGTGACATGGAGGTGACGGCCATG
>JAUVRF010000500.1 GCA_030597775.1 Methanobacteriota archaeon
CATTAACATCCCCAAGCCACCTGCCGTTCGGACTGTACCAGTAATTGGACATGTTCTGGATACCTATCAATCTCTCCCCGGTGAAGTTCCGATCCTCCCGACCCAGGAGCAGGAAGTTCCTCCTCTCATCCTGCGGGTTCGTGCCGTCGAACGTTTCATTGGTGCCAATCATCAGGTCGTCGAACCCGTCACCGTTCACATCGCCAACCATCGAGATGCCCGAGCCGAAGTTCAGATTCTCGCCAGGGGCCTCGATGTACGTGTAGAAGGCCGAATTGTCCTCTTCGCCAGCATCGACCGTTTCGGGAGTCGGACCCTCAACCGGTGACACATCCAGGCACGAAAGGAGGGCAGCCGAGACGAGAAGGAGCATAGATAGACACGATAGACATCGTGATGGCGAGCATGAAGGCACCAGTGACAACCCCATCGATACTAGACAGGTCCACATATAACCTTTCTGGAATTGTATGCCATGATTCCATGTGAGGCCCTGGAAAGGGGATTGCGGGCCCGATCAGTCGACCGATCGCTTCGCGGCCAGGTACTGGCCGAACGACCAGGCGTAGCCGATTGCAAGTGTGACCAGCGGTATTCGAATAGTTCGCATTTTCCTCTAAGGTAAGGTTGGACGAACGTCGATCATCGAGCCCATGAAGGCCTTGACCGCTCCTTATTATCCCCGCATCCCATTCTCGTCCCTGGCGATCTCATGAAGGGCAGGTTGGTGATGGTCACAGGGGCCAATTCCGGCATCGGGCTAGAGACGTCCAAGGGCCTTGCCAGGATGGGTGCTCGCCTGATCCTTGTCTGCCGGGACAGGGGCCGTTGCGAGAAGGCCATGGAAGAGATCATGGTCGCATCGGGAAGCGACGCGATGGAGATGATGTTCGCGGACCTGTCGTCCCAGGCTTCCGTCCGGGCCCTGGCCGAGGAGTTCTCCGCCAACCACGACAGGCTCGATGTGCTCTTCAACAACGCGGCCCTCATCCCCCATGAACGGAAGGAGACGGTGGATGGCGTCGAGATGCAGCTTGCCATCAACCACCTGGCCCCCTTCCTGCTGACAAACCTGCTCCTGCCCGTTCTCAGGCAGAGCGCCCCATCCAGGGTCGTGACCACATCCTCCGGGGTCCATGTCCGTGGACGGATCGACTGGGACGACCTCCAGGCCAAGAAGGGGTACAAGCCCATGGGCCGTTACGGCACGACCAAGCTCATGAACATCCTGTTCACCCGCTCCCTGGCGCGGCGCCTCGAGGGTTCCGGCGTCACCGCGAACTGCCTGACCCCTGGCTTCAAGGCCACGGGCCTCTCCCGGGACTACGGCTTCCTCATGAGGGGCATCGTCAACCTCATCGCGGGCAAACCCTCCACCGGGGCCGTGGTGCCGTTGCACGTCATCACATCGCCCGACCTGGAGGGCGTGAGCGGGAAGTACTTCAGCAGGAAGTCCGAGATAGTGGAACCATCTTCCCGGGCCCGGGACGACGAGGCGGCGGAACGGCTGTGGCGGGAGTCGATGAGGCTTGTGAACCTGGGTCCCGAGGAGAAGCACTGGACCCGGGACCCCTGACCGACCCGTTGGCCCCCCCTGCACTGAACGGTACGGGACCGCTTAGATATACGGGGAGGGCGTATCATCAGGTAGAGAAGGAGAGCGGACCTGCTGCTTGTCGAGGTGCGGGCACTGCCCGGACCGATGTCCGCTCGCATTCCTGGAGGTGATACCAATGACCGACACCATGGAAGGCAGGATCGTCATGGTCACCGGTGCCAATACTGGCATCGGCCTGGCCACGGCCCGACAGCTGGCCCGGATGGGGGCCAGGGTTGTGATCGTGGGCCGTGACGAGGAGAGGTGCAGGAAGGCTGCCCTCGACGTCTCGTTGAGCACCGGGAACGAGGATGTGGAGGTCATCATCGCGGACCTTTCGGCGATGCCCCAGGTCCGGCAACTCGCCAGGGAGACGCTGGAACGATATGACCGACTGGATGTCCTGGTCAACAACGCGGGTGTGATAATGAAGCGGCGAGAGGTCACCGTGGACGGGTTCGAGAGGACCCTGGCGGTCAATCACCTGGCGCCCTTCCTCCTCACCAACATGCTGCTGGACCTGCTGATCGCCAGCGGGCGTTCCCGGATCGTCAACCTGTCCTCGTCCGCCCAC
>JAUVRF010000004.1 GCA_030597775.1 Methanobacteriota archaeon
CTCCGAAAGGTTAATTTGCTTCATGTCGATTCCATCCATGCGGCAATGGTTTCCCGTATCCAGCCGTACAATTCAGGAAACTGGAAGTGGTCAGAATGCCTCCCCACGCACCAGGATTGGACAACCCGGTCGAGCCCCCACCGGAGGACGAGAAGTACGACGTGGGCATCATAGGCCTGGGTCCCGCGGGCGTCACGGCTGCTTGCGAGCTGGTGCGCTACGGATATTCTGTGGTGGCCATCGAGAAGGAGACCATAGGTGGTCTCATCCACTATGCCAGGGCCGTGGACAACTTTCCCGGCATCCCACCCCGCAGCCCGGGCAAGGTCGTGGTCGACATGCTCTGGCAGCACATGGGAGGGTTCCCTCCTAAGGTGGTCAACGCCGAGGTGACGGGCATCTACACCACCGGTGCGGGGTATGAGATCTCCGTTGGTGAATCGGCGATCATAGTCAAGTCGATCATCTTGGCGACGGGCACCATCCCCGATAGGCTGGGGGTGCCGGGCGAGGACCTCCCCTGGGTCCATCACATCTGGACCGACGTGGACGTGGGAGAGGACGCCCTGGTCGCCGTGATAGGAGGAGGGGACGTGGCCGCCGATCAGGCGCTGTCCCTCAACGAGAACGGCAAGCAGATCCTCATGATGCTCAAGTCAGGGGTGCCCCGCTGCAACTTGGTCCTCCAGTCCGAGATGGAGGTGATGGAGGACTTCATCATCGCGTCAGGCATAGACGTCCTCAGGTTCGAGGATCGGAACGGGCATATCGTCATCTTCTCCGATGGAGAGAATGAGAACAGGATGCCGGTGGACGCGGTGCTGGTATCGATAGGAAGGAGCCCGTCCCTCCCACCGCTCAACGACCAACCCTTGTCCATCAGGAAGGCCATTTTCATGTCCTCCGAGGGGCTCTTCGTGGCCGGGGACATAGTAAACGAGCGGAGACGACAGGTGGCCATCGCCATGGGCAGTGGGCTCTCTGCTGCCATGCGTTGCGACGAGTACTTCAGGAGGATCCGAGAGTGCAAAGAGTAGCCTCCACGGGCAATCCGGACCTAGCCATGGTGCACATGGCCGGTTATCCTTCGAGTTGGATCACCGTAATACACATCTTCCCTCCGAAAGGTTAATTCCCAGCAATCCGTTCTCGCAGCGAGGTGAGGTGGACGCACACCCTGGACCCACTCTTCACGCCCGCCAGCATAGCCGTGGTGGGCGCTTCCAACAAGGAGGGCAAGGTGGGCTATCTGGTCGTGCGCAACCTCATCGCCTCTGGCTTCTCCGGTCCCATCTACCCGGTGAACCGGAAGGACCCGGAGGTCCAGGGGCTCAAGGCCTATCCGTCCGTGGCGGACATACCTGGCACCATCGACATGGCCGTGAGCTGCGTGCCCGCCCGCTTCGTCCCCTCGGTGATCGAGGAGGCGGGGGAGAAGGGGGCGAGGAGCGGCGTGATCATCACCGCGGGCTTCTCCGAGGTGGGCAAGGACGGCAAGGACCTGGAGCGTGAGGTGGAGGACATCGCCGACAGGTACGGCATGCGCCTCCTGGGGCCCAACTGCCTGGGGCTCGTCAACACCCAGCACCACATGAACGCCACCTTCGCGTCCCGCACCCCCAGGGAGGGCGGCCTCGCCATCATCTCCCAGTCGGGAGCCGTCTGCGTGAGCGTCCTGGACTGGGCCGAGCAGAACCGGGTGGGCTTCTCCAAGTTCATCTCGGTGGGCAACAAGCTGGACATCGAGGAAGCGGACCTCATCGACTACCTCAAGGACGACGACCCCACCCGCATGGTGATGATGTACATCGAGCACATCAGGTCGGGCCGGGAGTTCATCGAGGCTGCCCGTGGCGCTACCCGTACCAAACCCGTGCTGGCCCTCAAGGCCGGTCGCACCAAGGCGGGGGCGAAGGCCGCCTCCTCCCACACCGGGGCCATCGCCGGGGCCGACTCGGTGTACGAGGCCGCCTTCCGCAAGGCGGGCATCATGCGCGTCCGCCGCCTGACGGAGTTCTTCGATTTCGCCAAGGCCTTCACCCAGCTCCCCCTCCCCAGGGGTGGCAGCGTCGCCATCGTGTCCAACGCGGGGGGATTTGCCGTGGTGTCCTCCGATGCCGTCGCCGACGAGCCCGAGCTGCGCATGGCGTCCTTCACCAGGGACACCCTCGACCTGCTGTCGGAGAGATTGCCCGCAGAGGCCAACATCTACAACCCCGTCGACGTGCTGGGCGACGCCCGGCTGGAGCGCTACCAGCTGTCCATCGAGGCGATGCTGGCCGACGACAACGTGGATTCGGTCGTCGTGATCATGGCCCCCGTGGGCGCCACAATGGTGGCGAGCATAGCCCAGTGGATCGCCGACCTGGGCGAGACGCTGGAGAAGCCAGTCGTCACCTGCCTGATGGGAGGTGCCGACATGGAGGCGGGCATCAGGATCCTGCGGGAGAGCCGGGTCCCCAACTTCGATTCGCCCGAGCGTGCCATCCAGACCCTCGGTGGCCTGGCCCGCTTCGTCAAGCAGGCCGCCTCACCCGAGCCCGGACCGCCCGTCCTGATGATGGGTGACCGGGACGCGGTCCAGAACGCCATCGATGATGTGCTGTCCCAGGGCCGCCTGTCCATGTCCGAGGACGAGGGCTACGAGCTGTTGAGGGCGTACGACGTGCCGGTCCCCCCGACCGCGGTGGCGAAGGATGCCGACGAGGCCGTCGCGATAGCCCGCGAGATGGGCTATCCCGTGGTCCTCAAGGTGGCCTCCTCGGAGATCGCCCACAAGTCCGACATGGGCGGCATAGCGGTGGGCATGGACTCGGACGGGTCCGTGCGGGACAACTTCCACTACATCATGCGCACCGTGCGCCAGCGGATGCCACGGGCCCGCATTGACGGTGTGACCATCCATAAGATGGTGAAGGGCCGTGAGATCATCGTGGGCATCAACCGCAACGATACCTTCGGCCCCGTCGTCACCTTCGGCCTGGGCGGTATCTTCGTGGAGATACTGAAGGACGTGTCGACCCGCATCGCGCCCCTGACCCGTCAGGACATCCGTTCCATGATCACAGAGATCAAATCATTTCCTATCCTCGCGGGAGCCAGGGGGCAGAGGCCTGCCGACCTGGACGCCCTTGAGGACCTTATCGCCCGCGTTACACAGATAGCCATCGACTTCCCCCAGGTGCAGGAACTGGAGGTCAACCCTCTCCTCCTTGGCGAGGAGGGCGAGGGAGCGTGGGCCGTGGACGCGCTTATTACCCTTCGGGGGTCTGATGAATGAAAACCCTCATCATAGCAGCAGTGAACCGAGAGTCCGGGAAGACGCTGGTAGCCCTTGGCATCGCCCTCAACAACCCGGGCAGGGTCGAGTACTTCAAGCCCATCAGGGGTCCCCTGGTGAAGGTCGAGGATAAGGTGCATGAACGGGACGCGTACCTTGTGCACGAGGTCCTGGGCCTGGAGGGCTCCTACACCGACATCTCCCCCCTCTCCCTGGAGCCGGCCAAGGATGTGGACGTTGACGCGCTGGTGGACCACATGCGTTCCCTGGCCGAGGGTTCGGACCTGCTCCTGGTGGAGACGGGCAAGACCGCCGAGCAGGGCCTGACCGCGGGTGTCTCGGCCTTCGACCTGGCAGCCACGATGGGCGAGGACCTGATCCTCATCACCGATGCGGACCGGTACAACCTTGACACCGTCGTGATGATGTGCGACTTCGCGAAGAACCGGGATGTTGGCATCAAGGGCGTGATCGTCAACAACGACCGGGACGGGCGCCTTGCCGACCTGCTCCGGGAGCGGGACATCCCCGTTCTGGGGGTCATCCCCCACGAACCCGCACTCAGGACCTTCCGCGCAAGGGAGATCCTGGAGGAGGTCGGGGGAGAGTGCGTGGCCGGCTCAGCGGGCCTGGACAACCAGATAGAGAACGTGGTCATCGGGGCCATGACGGTGGACACCGCCCTCACCTTCATGCGCCGCATCCCAAGGAAGTGCGTCATCACCGGCGGCGACCGTTCGGACCTCCAATTGGCGGCCCTGACCACCGATGTGTCGTGCCTGGTGCTCACCGGGGGCATCCGGCCCAACTCCCACGTGATGGCCGAGGCCCACGAGAAGGGGGTGCCCGTCATAGTCATCAGCGGTCACACATACCAGGTGGCCGAGCGCTTCGAGCACCTGGAGTCACGTATCAACCCTGGCGACGATGAGATGCTGGCGGTCATCAAGGACCTGGTCGGGAAGAACGTGGACCTCGGATCCCTGTGAATGTCTATGGTGAGGGCGGGACCTTTTCCTTGGTCAGCCACAAGTGAAAGGTATCCCCCTCGACGTCGTAGCCGGTGGTGGACCAGTCTATGGGCACCGTGAACTCCAGGGTGTAGTTCTTCCTCCTGATACAGATACCCCGGCCCTGCTGGTCACTCGAGGCCTCGGTCACACTGACGGAGGTGCAGGACAGGGTGAGCATTTTCTCCTCACCTTCGAACTTGAACTCCCTCTGCACCCTTTTGTGAAGTGTTGCTACGACATCGTAGTATTCATTATCCTCGTGAACGTAAAGTTCAGGGATCATTGGCTGGTGCTTTTCGGCCTCAGGTACCTGGGGCAGCTGTGGTGGAGGATCTTCCCGTACGATGATGTGTACTGGGAACTCTTCCAGGGAACTAAAACCGGGGGCCCCATCCTTCGGCAATGTGATCCGGAGAACATCAACCCAGAGGTCAGCCCACGCACGCTTCGGGAGGACGTCTTCCTCGAGGGTGATCTCGATCGATCTCATATCAGGTTTATTAGGTCTCCTGGTGATGACAAATTGTTCGGAGAAATCCATAGGGAAGGATGCCATCATCTTGACTTGACCGGAGATGATCTCGATCTCATCGGGGGAGACGTCCACATTCGGTATCTCAAGAACGTAGGAGTTACCCTGGTCGAGGAACCTGACACCTTCAGGAAATGGAATCCTGGGGGAGTCGCAGAAGTTGGGGGGTAATAGGTCTGCTGACGGATCTCCTCCTATGATCCAGCCACCTCCCTCGGGGACCCTATGGTATTCGCTGGTCGAGCGCATCGATCGCCGGCCTATGATCCACGGTCTGTACGGGTCTGTAGGTACGTAGCGTTCGGCGATATCATCCATTTCCATGATATCCTTGGTCGGGTCATCGAAATCCTTCGAGAATGGATCTTCCCACGGGGGGTTCTCTGGTTCCTTCTTTCTCAACCACTTCATGATATCGACGGCCCCTCCCAACCCATGTTCGTATCGACTACCAGTATATATTGAGGTTTCCCAGGTTAACTGGATCCGGAACACTCAATCGCCATGGTATTTCGGTTGTTCATGAGGATCTAGCCATGAGGTTGGGCAATGCCCAAGTGCTCCGAGTGGTCGAACAAATCGATTGTGGGGATTATGATAATGTAATGCGACGAGATTTGTATGGTTAAGATTAAACACCAGTGTGACCTTCGAACACTGGGGTGATTCTATTACTCCTAAGAAACGAAGAATATGGTGGGGATTATGGGGACTTGTTCTTGCCCTATTCTACATCGGCGTTCTGATCGCCGAGAAAAAAGGAGCCAGTGAGGCTTCAATTGCGTTCAAATTTGCCTTGTTTCTGTGGTTCGTGTTTGTTGGTATGGTGTTATTGGTAATAACCCTAGAAGAGTGAATAGTTTCTATTATGACTCCCTCATTTCCCGAACTCGTAGGCCATCCTCACAAGGTCAGAGAACTCCTCGTCGAAGAACTCTTCGGAGTCGATGCGGAAGTGGTGCCATACATAGAGGTCGCAGGGATGGCTCAGCCTGTGGAACTTGCGGCTCTTGACCGGTTTCCCTATCACCAGGTGGCCCCGGATGTGATCCTTGCCGATGCCGGAGACGACGGCGAAGATCCTCCTCCGCTGGAAGCCCATCTGCCTCTTGGCCGGGGCCAGGTCGAAGGTCCCCGCACCCCGGAGCTCGCTGGTGAACCGTTCGTAGAGGGCCTTGGATTCCGGGGTTGCCTTGACTAGAAAGGTGTCCACAGAGTACTCTCCACATGAGTGGGACTGGTTCCGCCTGGTGAACTGACGACCGCACTCGGGACATGTCCACATCGGTATCGCGTTCGCCTATCCGGGTGGGACGGATTAAAGGTTTCGATGATGCGGCCCGGTATCTCCCCGACCCCTCTTGGCAGGTGGCCTTGGCAAGCCTTTTATCCCGCAATCGCATTCGCCCGTACGAGGCCGGGTGAGGCATTGAAGACGCGCGACATCCGTGTGTGCATCCTACGCATCGAAGGGACCAACTGCGAGGACGAGAGCTGGCGCGCATTCGACCGCCTGGGCGCCCGGTCCGAGTACGTCCACCTCAAGCAACTGACCGGCGATGTGCCCCATCCCGAGGACGCCCGTTCCCTGGAGGACTTCCAGGTGCTGTTCATCCCCGGAGGCTTCTCCTCTGGCGACTACGTGCGCGCTGGGGCGATCTTCGCAAGCCGCATCAAGAGCAAGCTGAGCAAGGAGCTCAACGGGTTCATCGAGGCAGGATACCCCGTCGGGGGCGTGTGCAACGGCTTCCAGGTCCTGGTCGAGCTGGGTGCGCTCCCCGGTTTCTCCAACGGCCTCGCCAAGCGCCCCGAGGCCGTGCTGGCGACCAACGACTCCTCCAGGTTCGAGTGTCGTCCGACCCTGCTCAAGATAGAGTCCAAGCGCAGCCCCTGGACCAAGCGCTTCCGCAAGGGCAACATCATCCAGGTCCCCTGCGCCCACGCCGAGGGCAAGTTCACCTTCCCCCAGGAGGAGGAGGACGCGCTGCTCCAGCGCCTCATCGACCAGGACCAGGTCGCCCTTCGCTACGTGGACCCCGATGGCGCCTACGGCGGTTATCCCTTCAATCCCAACGGCTCGATATACAACATCGCGGGCATCAGCAACGAGGCGGGCAACGTGTTCGGCATGATGCCCCATCCGGAGCGTGTGTTCTTCCGCGAGACCATGGCGGACTGGACCCGGGAGAAGCCGATGGGATTGGCCAACGCCCCCGAGGGATACGGCCCCGGCAGGCAGGTGTTCGAGGGCGTCCTGGAGTACGTGAGGCGCAAGTTCTGACGCTGCGGCTTCACAGCCGCACGTCGATGCCGTAGGCGACCTTTGGCCAGTGCACGTGCATCTTGTGAAGCGCGTCCTCGGTGAAGCTCCCGTCCTGGAGGAGGCCGTAAGACCGCTTGGGCACGGTGGTGAGGGCCATCACGGCCCCCGGGCGCCTGGGGTCGTCCAGGTAGTCGGTCTCCAGCATGAATCGGTCCCCCTTGGCCGTGGCCTCCCGGCAGAACCTGCGGGAGGCCAGGATGCTGGGCATGAGGCCCTTGTTCTCCTTGGGGAGCACAAGGGGCGGGGAGTAATGCTTGACCACACGGTCCAGGGGCAGGCCGATCCGGTCGGCCCGTGCGGCGATGTCGGCGCACACCTCGGGGGTCGTCGACTCGGTGTGGACCACGATCGCACAGTCGATGTCGCGGGCCAGGGCCATCGAGTGTTCGAAGAGTCGGTTGGAGGCCTCCATGATGTCCTCCGACACCTCGAAGTGTGGACGGCCCACCTCGCCGATGGCTATGGCGCGACCCTCCCTGACCAGGTCCGCGGATGCCTCGATGCCGGCCCGGACCAGGTCCTCCGCCTCCTCCACGGGAAGGCCCCTGTCCACGTGCTTGACCAGGTCCACAGGATGCGGGGAGATGGTGGCCCAGGCCTTGACGGGCGTTTCGCGGACGATCTCCTCGGCCATCCCGCAGGAGATGACCAGGGTTTGGGCATAGCCCTCAGCGTCGGTGGGAAGGGCGGAGAAATCAGGCTTGTGGACAACGTTGAGATGTGTGCCGCCGGCTCGCCAGAAGGACTCCACCGCGGACAGGTACCCTGCCCTGCGGTCCAGGTGACAGTGGTTGTCCAGCACGGGGAAGGGGTGCTCGCCTGGCCTGGCGGTCACGGTGGCGACCCCTCAGCCGACCTGGAGGTTGACGTACGCCTTGGCGCTCTCGGCGTCGTAGGCGGCCTTCAGGATGAGGAAGGGTCGACCGTTGACCACGTCGGGGTCCTCTCCGAAGGGATAGGTGAAGGAGACCTCCTTGAAGTCAGCCCAGGGCCCCTGTTCGCTCCCGATCTCGATTCCCTCGCTGGAACCGAAGGACCAGTACACCCACAGGTCGTCCATCGGACCGTCGTCGAAGGAATCGGTGGCGTCGAAGGTAATGGTCCTCTGCAAGGTGGTCAACCTCCTGTCCGCCGTGCCTATCGCCTTGGGCAGGTCGTTGAGCAGCTCGGTGTCGGTGTAGCTTATGGTCGAGAGGTCGCTGCTCGGCTTCACCTGGGGGTTGGGGTAGGAGATGGTGATGTCGTAATCTCCCGGGCCGAACTGTGGCATGATGTAACCGGAGACCTGGTCGACCTCGCTGATGAGCTTGGGGTCGATGTAGCTCTGGGTGCCCAGCTCCTGGAGGATCTCTATCTCTCCCCCGGAAGGTATCTTGTCAACGGCCCTGTCCTCGTAGGCCTTGATCTCGATGTCGACCGTGTAGGTGTTGACGTACTTGTACAGGTAGCTGCCGTTCGTGTCCACGTTCAGTGTGGTGTCCAGGTTGTCCCCCGCGGGGATGACATAGGTGGCGATCCTGCTCTGCTGGCCGCCCATGGTGGTGAACCAGACCTCGACGGTGCACCCGTTGTCGGGTCCGGTCTGGACCTTGAGCGGTTTGGAGTCCCCCACGAACAGCGAACCTAGCTGGTACGATGCGAACTCGTTCGCATCGATCTTGTGGGTGAAGAAGTGCCAGTCCGTGGTGAACACCACGTGGTACACGTAGACTGCCTCCCAGGGCTGGACCCCCGCCTCCTCGAAGTTGTGGGAGGCGGACGCCACGACGCCCAGTCTCTCGGCGACGATGTTCAGCTCGAAGTCGAACGTGTCGGAGAACTCCTCGTAGATGAGCCTGAACCTGTAGTCCCCGTTGCCCACCGAGAACTCCTCGAAGAGCAACGTGTAGGCCAGGTAGCCGTCGTTGAAGGTCACCTTGCCCGAGTAGACCGTCTCACCTTCGTACTTGACCTGTAGGTCCACCTTCTCGGAGAAGTCCCTGCCGGACCCGGTGGCCGTGGCCAGGATCAGCACCCCGTCCACATTCTTGAAGTCCGGGGTGACGGCCTCGATGGTCAGGGCATCCAGTTGGGTCGGTCCCCATGAGACCCATACAAGGGTACTCACGGGCACTATGATGATTATCGCCACTAGGATTACGGTTACCAGCTTTCTGTTAAGCTCCAAGATCCACACCCCCAATGGGTGACCGGGGGATGCGATTCCGGGCAGGGCCTACTTCTGCAGGGCCCTGCCGATGGATGCATCCACCATGTCCGTTCTACGCTTGAACACGACTGCGATGAAGGCGAAGGCGATGATCACCAAGAAGGGATCGAAACCGGGGATGTGGTATCCCCTCATGTAGATGTAGAGGGGATACGATTTGGAGTACAGCTCGTTCTTCTGCCGTGCCTCGAATGATGTGACCTCGATTATTATCGAATTGATCTCCTTGGCCCATATACGCCATTCTTGCGGTGTCTGGGCTGTGATCCTCACCGGGGAGTACTCCTCCTGCTGGACAGAGATGTCGGTCGAACCCAACAGCACGGTCCACTGGTTCTTGACCAGGTCCTTGAGGTTCGAGATATCCAGCTCGAAGGTGTCCATTCCGTTGCCGTCGTTGTAGACGTTGACGACGTTGTAGGTCAGGTCACCGGGCTTGACCTCTCGCAGCGGCGACTCGGCCTCGATGCGCATCTTGAAGTACTGGGCGATGGTCACCACGGCGCCGGCGGATGCGACGACGGGGGAAATGACAGGGGCCTTCGCGGTCCCGGTGACGATCACGTTACCGGTCTGCAGCGACGAGGTGCCGGGAGGCACGATTATCGTGACGGTGAACTTCTTGGTATCGGGGTTGATGTATGCCATCGTCGAGGGTGATATAACGACTGGCCAGCCAGTGCTGACAACCGCCGTGAGGGTGACGGTCACACGCTCTATTCCCGAGATCTTCTCGACCGAGGCGTTCCCACCGAAGGTCACCGCCCCGAGCTGGGACTGGGTCACCTTGGCCTGCAGCTGGGTCGGATACAAGGCTAGGGAGAGGATCGGAATGGGATTCGGCGCTGCCTCCGCCTCCTCGACAAAGGGGGTCGGGTTGAGCACGAAGCCCGTCAAAGCGCTCACGAGAAACAATGCGACCAGTAATGTGGCCCTAAACTGAGTGCGTGCACCCATCATAGCATTCACCCTATGGTTGGCTGAGTATTGCTGGCCCCGTATATAACGGTTGCCGTTTGAAGAGGCGTCTGGTATAGGCTTATTTTGTGGTACCATACGTTGTCACCATGCTACTGGATAATTAGATGTCGGAGTATATTAAGGAGATTGGTTCTTCTCTTTGACCCTGCCCTTCTCGAGGCGCGAATCCGCCCTCTCCTGGGCACCTTGGAACATCACCAGGGCGATCACCAGGGCGATTATCGCCATGAAGGGGTCGAAGCCCGGGATGTGGAAGCCCTTCATGTACACGAACACGGGATACGATTTGATGTACAGCTCGTTCCGCTCCTTGGCCTCCATCGATGTGGCCTTCAGGGTGATGGGGTAGATCTCCTTGGCCCACAGCCTCCACTCCTGGGATGTCTGGACCGTCACCTTGACGGGAACGTACTCATCGGCCTTGACAGAGACGTCGGTGGAGCCCAGGAGAACGGTCCATCCCGCCTTCACCAGGTCCTTGATGTTCTCGATCTCCACCTGGATGGTGTCCATCGAGTTCCCGTCGTTGAAGACGTTCACCAGGTTGTGGGTGCTGTCACCGGGGGTCACCTCCCGTCGGGGCGACTCGGTCTCGGGGCGCCGCTCGAAGTACTGGGCCACTGTCACGACGCCAGCTGCGGTGGAGATGATGGGCGCAAGGCCCGGCGCCTTCGCCGAGCCGGTGACCATCAGGGTCCCGATGATATGGGACGCGGTGGATGGTGGGACAACGACGGTCACCTGGAACGATCTTGAGCCCGGGTTCACGAAGGGCATGGTCATGGGGGATATGACCACGGGCCATCCGGTGTTGGCCCCCGCGGTCAGGGTCACTATCAACCGCTCGATGCCAGGGATCTTGTCCACCGTGACCTTCCCGGCGAAGCTCACGGCACCGATCTGCGAATCGGTGATGTGGGCCTCCACCTGGGACGGGGTCAGTTGTATCGACACGATGGGGATGGGGTTGGTCGACGCATCGGCCTCCCCGGTGATCGACGGGGTGACCAGATGGGGCCCGGCCAGCATACCAGCCATCATCATGATGACCAGCACGACCGCGGTCAGGCCGTGGACTGGGTGGTCCCTTGAGACGGGACCATGAAGGGCTGGGCCCTTTGCACGGTCTTCCCTACGAGCGTTCGTCATCGTTGCGTCCCATCCATGCCCATTAACAACTGCTTGTAATAAGTAAATTCGTAAAAGGGAACGACCCCGGTGAACTTGTCGCAAGTATATCTTCACACATCTCGACCGACCTCAGGAGGGAACCTGACCTCATATCTTCATCTGGGATGGGAAACCTCCCGTGGGTTCGACGTCCTCGGCCTCATCCTCCTCCACCAGCTCTGCCATCTGTGGCTTGATCGAGGACCCGTCGGTCACGTAGCAGAGGGTCTTGCCGCCCTCCCTCTCCACGCGGACCACCTCGGCGGCGATCAGGACGGATATGTTGTAGTTGATCACCTGCTTGGACTCACCGAGCATCCTGGCAAGGGCGGCCTGGGTGAGCCCGGGGTGCAGTGAGAGCTTCTCGACGATGTCCAGCTGGAGGCGGGTGAAGTGGATCCGCTTCCTGGGGACCTTCATGTCCCGGGGATAGAATCGCTTGAAACCGCCCTCGCGGCGCACAATTAGGAACTCCTCGCGCACCAGCACCTTGAGGTGGTACGCGAGCACACCGTTGGCGAGCCCCAGGTTCTCCTTGATGGCGGTAAGGTGTACTCCCGGGTTCGCCTTGATGAAACCGAAGATCTCTCCACGGGTGAACTGGTTGAGCACCTCCTTCCTGCGCAACCTGGTGAACAGTGGGAGCAGGAGGGTCCAGAAGACGGCCAGCATCCCCACCTCGGTGAACCCGAGGAAGCCCACGAGACCGATGGCGATGGCCGCGATGCTGATCCAGAAGAGCAGGACCGGGTCGATGGCGATGCCGTCCTCGCCCCCGCCTCCACCGCCAGGTGGAGCGATGGGGACGCCCTGCACGTTGACCCTGATGTTCATCTGCTCGGCGTGCTCCGGATGGTCCTCGACGGACACGACGACCGGCACATCCAGCATGCCATTGGAGACGTCCTGGGGAATGACTATCTCCAGAGTGAGGGACCCGGACGCGCCCGGTGAGAGATGCAGGGTATTGGAATCGAGCCAGAACAACGCCCTCTCCAGCCAACCCGGTTTGTCGGGGGAGGTGACCTTGCCCACCTGGCAGAGGTACGTCAACCCCCGGGGGGAATTGTCCTCGATGGTCACGCTCACCTGCCTGGTCTGTCCGGGCTCCATCAGGATGTAGACGGGGTTGGCGGTCAGGTAGAAGGGGTTGTTGTCAACGATGACATGGAACTCATCCGAGGCGTCGATGGAGTTCTCGCCGATGCTGTCGGTCCAGGTGGCCACCACATGCCCCGTGTACGTCCCCTCTGCGAACATGATGGGGATGGAGGCGAAGGCGGTGAAGTCGACGGCCTTCTCGAGCCCGGTGATGTCGAAGGTGTTGGGACTGATGGTCCACCCCCAGTCGGTGCCCTCGACGGTGAGGTCGATGGTCTCGGGCTTCACGTACTGCCTGTCCACCTCCACGGTGCCGATCAGGGTCACGCGGACCGAATCGAAGGACACGTCGACCGTGTGGGACGTGTAGCCGTCGTTGATGTCCACGACGATGGTCGGCGGAAGGTCCTCTGCGAGTATGGGACCGGCGGGGCCGAGCAAGGCAAGGCCTAGCATTACCATGACAAGGGCCGACACGACCACGGCAGGGTTACGATAGCTGGACCTGCCCATCGACCTTTCCTATGTTCCCCGACTATATAAAAGGAATCTGGTTGTTTGGATTGACGCCGATACCTTTTTGTACGGCTCCCTCAATCGGTGGCCCCGGGCCATTGCCCGGCCAGAGAGGGTGCGACATGGAGGGTAAGGCACCGGTCGAGGACCTTGACATCGATGGAGACACGAGGGTCTCCGATCTCGTTGACCAGATGGGACGATCCGGTGGTTTCACCGCCAAGAAGCTGGCCGATGCCGCCGACGTCATGGAGGAGATGGTCCGGGACGAGGATATGTTCACCTTCCTCTCCTTCCCGGCCTGCATCATCGCCACCGGCGCCCGCGGCATCATCGTGGACATGCTGCGGAAGGGATGGGTGGATGCCATCGTCACCACCTGCGGGACGCTGGACCACGACATCGCCAGGTCGGTGGGTGCGTACCACCACGGCACCTTCGACGTGGACGACCGGCAGCTCCATGACGAGGGAGTGCACCGCCTGGGGAACGTGTTCATCGATGAGAAGGCGTACGGCCCCGCCATAGAGGGCTTCATGATGCCCCTCCTGGAGGGGATGGAATCCGAGGGCCGGGGCCAGATCGGCACCCGGGAGCTCTGCTGGGCGATCGGCGAGGCACTGGATGATCCCGGCACCATCCTGACGGTGGCCGCGCAGTCGAAGGTCCCGGTGTTCGTGCCTGGCATCACCGACGGGGCCGTGGGGGCGAACCTCTGGATGTTCTCCCAGGAGAGGAAGGACCTGCTGATCAATCCCATTCTCGACGAGAAGGCCCTGGCCGATATCGTCTTCACCCATCCAAGGACGGGAGCCATCCTCCTGGGCGGAGGCATCTCGAAGCATCACGTGATCTGGTGGAACCAGTTCAAGGACGGCCTCGACCTGGTCGTCTCGGTCACCACCGCCGTGGAGCATGACGGGTCCCTCTCGGGCGCCCGCGTCCGGGAGGCCATCTCATGGGGAAAGGTCTCCGGGGGGGCGCGGTACGTCACCGTGGAAGCGGACATCACGCTGGCCCTTCCCCTGCTGTACGCGGCCGTCGCCGACCGTGTGAGGGGTGGGGACTGATGCCAGGCAGCGGGATGATCGGCAGGACGGAGCGGGAGCGGGAACTGGAGAAACACATCGAAGGCACGTGGGGCCCCAGCCGGAAGGAAAGGCTCTTCAAGCGGATGGCCATCATCGTGATCGTCGTTGTCCTCCTCCTCATGGTGATCTTCGTCGGCACCGTGCTCCAGCAGACAACGGTGGAGGAGAACTACGCCGCGGTCTACACCGCCTCAACGGAGACGTACGTCGGACAGCTGGACCTCAGCGCCAGCGGATGGGACCCGCCCCTCACCGCGACCTCGATCACCCTTTACTTCGACATACCCGATTGGAACGTGCACGAGGTCCGGGAGCTCACGTACTTCAACAGGACCTCCGAGGACGGCCAGCTGGACTACCTCCGGATGGACCCGATAACCGGTCAGGTGGTCAGGGACATCTCGAGCAAGCGGGTCGACTTCAGCGTACGGATCGTGATCGAGACCCCCAGCACCGAGGTGAACGACCTCAAGTTCCTGGGCACCTCGAACCACTTCGAGGGCACGGTCACCAACCACCCCGACAAGGCGGTCGTGGAGCTGGTGTCCTCCGGGAACGGGATCAAGCTGGTGGACAAGGGTAAGATCGAGGTCCGGAACGAGCCCAAGCGGTCTGACGTGCAGTACTGGTTCGTACAGTTCACCAGGACCCAGCTGAGCTGAGGCCTGGCCTAATCGTCCTCGGTCTTTGGAGGCCACTCCTCGGGGGTCTCCTCGATGGTGTGCTCCTTCTCCCACTCCTCAGGGGACAGGTGCTTGTGGATGCCATCGGCGGCCATGTGGGCCTGGGCGATGCACTCCACCACGGTGGAGGGTCCAAGCACGTCGTCGCCCGCTGCGAACACGCCCTCGCGGCTGCTCTCTCCGGTCTCCTCGTTGGTCCATATCGTGCTCCAACGGGTCAGCTCTATGCCGTCGTCCAGCTTGAGCCATTCCAGCTGCGGGGACTGGCTCACGGCGGGGATGACCATGTCGGTCGGAACCTTGAACTCCGAACCTGGGATGGGCACGGGTCTCCTGCGCCCGGAATCGTCGGGCTCGCCCAGTTCCATCCTTATGCACTCGACCTCGCTGACGTGCTCATCTTCGTTGCCCAGGATGACAATGGGCGCCACCAGGTACTTGATGTCCACCCCCTCCTCGAAGGCCTCCTCGATCTCGTCGTCGTTCGCGGGAGCCTCCTTGAGGGTCCTGCGGTAGAGGATGGTGGATTCCTTGCCGAGTCGGATGGCGCTGCGGGCGATGTCTATGGCCACGTTGCCGCAGCCGATGATGCTGATGCGATCCGGCAGGTCCACATCACGCTGGAAGGCCAGGTCGGCAAGTATGGCCGCGGCCGAGGCCACGCCCTTGAGGTGCTCTCCGGTTATGTTCAACCGCTTGGGGTCCATGGCCCCGATGCCGAGGAAGATGGCGTCGTAACCCTGGTAGGTGAGGGTGTCCAGGTCGAAGTCCTTCCCGATGCTCTCGTTGAACTGGAACTCCACGCCCATCTCCTCGAGCATATGGACGTCCTGCTTCAGTATCTCCCTGGGCAGTCGGAAGGTCGGGATGCCCGCCACCAGCGTGCCGCCGGCCGTTTCCAGTCGATCGTACACGGTCACTTGGTAGCCCCTGATGACCAGGTCGTTGGCCACGGTTAGCCCCGCGGGCCCTGCGCCGATGATGGCGACCCTCTCCTCACGCTTGGGCGCGACTGCAGGGGTCACGCGCTTCCCGTAGTCGCAGGCCGCCCGCTTGAGGTCACGGATGGCTATCGGCTCGAACTTCTTTCCCAGTATGCACTTCTGCTCGCAGAAGGCGGGACAGACCCGGCCCAGGCTGCTGGGCATGGGAAGCGTGCATCGATTGATCCTGTACGCCTCGTCGAAGTCCCCCTCCAGGATGGCGTTCACGTAATCCTTCACCGGTACATGGGCCGGGCATGCGTTGACGCAGGCTGGCTTCTTGCACTGAAGGCATCGACCGGCCTCCTCGATGGCTTCCTCCCTGGTGTAGCCGAAATCGGGTTCGCGGAAGGTGGTCTTCCGTTCCTCGAGGGAGATGTACTTCCTCTTTACTCTGGGTGGTGGAGGCATAGGTCTCACCTATTGTCGTGGCTGAACATAAATGGCGATTGATATGGCTTTCGATGCCATCAGAACTGCTCGATCCATTCGTCGAAGAAACGGGCGATGAGGAGGCGCTGCACCTCGGGCGCGCCCTCGCCCATGGCCGACGCCCATGCATCCAATGGATAGCGGTGGATGCGGTTCTCCTCCAGGACACCGGAGCCCCCGTGGAGGTAGGCGGCCCACATGGTGAGCTCCTTGGCCTTCTCGGTGGCGTAGAGCTTCGCCATGCTGGCCGCCATCTTGAAGTCGCGCCCGTTGTCACGGAGCCATGCCGCCTTCCTGTACAGGAGCCGGCCCGCCTCGGCGATGATGGCCATATCGCCGAACTCGTGACGCTTGGTCCGGATCTCCCAGAGGGTGGTGCCGTAGATCTTTCGTCGCTTCGCCCTCTGGTGGGCAAGGCGCAGCGCGCCCGTCGCCGTGCCCATGGTCATCGCGGCCACCCCGATGCGGCCGCTGGTGAAGGTGGCCATGGTGTGGTCGAAGCCCCCGTGGAGGTCGCCGATGACCTGCTCTTCCGGCACTCTCACGTTGTCGAGCTGGATGAAGGCAAGGCTCGCGGGTTCCCACACGATCTTCTTGAGGCCGCGCACCTTCATGCCCGGGGTGTCCGAATCGATGATGAAGAGGGTCTGCCCATGCCGGGGGTCGTCGGCAAGGGGGTCGGTGACGGCGGACACCACGAGGGCGTCCGCCTCCACGGCGTTGGTGATGTACATCTTGCGACCGGTGATCACCCACTCGTCGCCATCGAGCTTGGCCTGGGTCTGGATGGCCTTCACGTCTGACCCGGCGGAGGGCTCGGTGTTGCAGAAGCTGATGACCTTCTCACCCCGGGAGGCAGGCTCGATCCATCTGTTCCGGATGTGCTCGCTGCCCCATGTGTAGGGGGCGTAGACGCCCAGCTGGTTGTTGGCGAAGACGGCGATACCGGCCCCGGGGCTCAGCTCCGATATCCGGTCGTACATGATGGCCAGTTCCATCATGGGCCGCTCGACCCAGTCATCGCCATCCTTATGGACCAGCAACCAGCCCCGCTTTCCCAGCTCCTGCCAGTACTCCCTGGGAATGGCGCGCTCGTTGTGCCACTGGGCCAGGTTGGGCCGGATGAAGTCGTCGACGAACCCCCTGACCTCCTCGTCGAAGGCCATCTCGTCATCTGTAAGGTCAAAGTCCACCAGGAAGCCTCCCTGGGCGGGAGGGGTGGCCATGCGATTAAGCTTTTCGGCGTAAGAGATGGGCGGCGACGCCAACGATGGCAAGGATGCCGACTACCAACAGCAACAACGGACCCGTGACGCTGGAAGATGTATCCTCCACCTGGACCTCGATTGTGAAGGTGTCCATCACGTCGCCTATCTCGTATTGGGTGTGAGCCCACAGCTCGATATCGACGCTGTGAGTCCCCGTCGTCGCATCCTCAACGATTGCGATATAGAACTCGAATTCATCATAGAAGCCCGGCATCAGCTCCGCCCGTTCGTAGAAACCGATCTCGTCGACGACCAGGTCCGGGTCAGACACAACGACCAACCTGTACTCGCTGTAGATGGACCCTGTGTTGGTGAGCATGAGGGTCCCTAACGGGGCCTCTCCGGGTGGTGCATCCTCCGGTAGAGATACCAGGATCGATTCGGCCGACAGAAGGAACACCGGCGTGACGATCATCTCTTGGAAGGAAATGACTTGGTTCAATAGGGTCTTAGCCGTCGCGCTTATCACCAGGTCGAAGTAGTCTTGAGGAGGGGTGTCCTCGAGGAGGACGAGGGTGAGGTTGAAGTACTGTTTTCCATCCCTCTCGAAGATGAAGAATCCGGGTTCTGGGTAGGCATAAAGGTCGCGGAATCCCGTACTTTCGATCTGGACCGACACGGTCTCCCCTGGCCTCATATCGTTCACGTTGACCCATCCTTGGATGGAAGTCTTCGTGTCCTCCTCGGTCGAGATCATCATCTCGATCGAATAGGTCTCCAGGTTAAGACCGACGGTGAACGAACTCACAGACGGAGATGGCTCTGGGTAGGCCACGACCAGAGGCATGGCGAGCTCGTTGGGCGATGCCATGATCTCTATCGAGTACTGTTCGAGAGCGAGGCCGATGATGATCCTAGGGGGTTCGGCGGTGCAGGGGACGGAGGCAGCAAGGAGCGTTCCGAGA
>JAUVRF010000410.1 GCA_030597775.1 Methanobacteriota archaeon
CTGGATAGACATCCTGTGGGACCACCCGGCGGACGACGGCGGGACCGAGGTCACGGACTTCGTCATCTTCAGGGGCACAGCCCCCGACGAGCTGGTGGTCTACCTGGGCGTCTGGCCCTCCACCATCGACGACCAGATGTACGACCCCTACGTGCAGAAGGGGGTCAAGTACCACTACGCGATGGCGGCGGTCAACTCCGTCGGCATAGGGCCGATGTCCGAGGTGGCCAACGCATCCGCCATCTCGGTGCCCGAACCGCCGCAGAACCTGACGGTCGAGGTGGTGGACGGCAAGGTCCACCTCTCCTGGGACGAGCCGGAGTGGGCAACGGGCGTGTTGAACGTCACCGGCTACCAGGTCCATCGCGGCACCGACCCGGATTGGCTGTACGACACCATGGACGTGGGCCTCAACACCACCTACGTGGATGACACGGCGGAAAAAGGCAAGACCTACTACTACGCCGTTGGAGCCCTCAGCGAGCTCGGAGGGGGTGCCGTGTCCGAGGTGATGAACGCATCCATCGAGGCCGCGGAGGAGGAGGAGGAGGAGGAGAAAATGAGCTGGTTCACGACCGTCATCGCGATGACCGTCGTCGCCGTCCTCCTCATCGTGTTGCTCGCCGTGTTCAAGTACGAGGGCCGGATAATCGACCGGCTCACCAAGTAGGCCTGTCCACATCCATCAAGGTCTTCCCCCAGTGCGTTCGTGGTGGGCATCGTGACGACAATACCCTGGCTTGTCAGGACGCACCTGCTCACGTTACCTATTTATACGACCATAGTACATGATTTCAATGGGGTCGCACATGGAACAGGACTGCTGCATCCATTCCGATATGGTTAGCACCTTTATAAGACGGCCATCCCGCATCATGATCCTGATCCTATCACTCGCAATCGTAATGGTCCTTGCGATGGCCTCCAGCTCCTTGGCCTCCAACGGCGACGGACCACCCCTCACGGTCACCTCCCCTGTCGACGGAGAGCACACGAACAACGCCACGTTGGTCATCCAGGGCAGCACCGCACCCGATGCAATGGTGAGCATCACGGCAAGCGCCACGGGGCCGTCGGGAGCCCAATCCTACATTATCACCCCAGAGGCGAATGGTTCCTTTGTGAAGGAGTTCAATGTCATCGAGGGTCTGTGGTACATCAACGTGACCGTTTCAGATGGGTCCGGTCACAATACGTCCGTCACCATGTACGTTGTCGTGGATCGTACGCCACCACGCCTCGAGGTCTATCATCCAACAGAAAGCCCAACGTACACACAGTACCGATATGCATCGATAACCGGTTACTACGATAAGGACCCGAACAATATCGCGAACGAGGACAGGGGGGTCTTCGTACGCCAGGTCGAGCTGGTCGAGGGCGACAATCACATCGATATCCGTTTCATGGACGAGGCCGGCAACGAGGCGGTGGAATGGGTGTACATCATCGCAGACTGGACCCCACCCACGGTCATTATCGAGAAACCATGGCCAGATCCATATGTCACGAACAACAGCACGGTAAGGTTCTCCGGTAGGGCTGGCACCGGAGCGGTCGAGGTCCTCCTCGAGCACAAGGGCGTATCCGTACCGGTCACCATCCTCAAGGGCGACCTGGACATCTGCGCCACCTGGGAATACATATTGGAGCTTGGCCCGGCAGACCTTGAACAGGATATCATTGTCAAGGCGATAGATCACGTCGGTAACGAGGCGTTGGACACCGTCCGTGTCATCTACGACATCGTCCCTCCCTCTTTCATGATCGATGAGTTCCCCATGTATTCGGACAGCAGTTTCTTATGGGTGAACGGTACGACGGACAAGGACATAGGGATGGTCTTCATTGACGATCATGCCTACGCGGTCGTCAATGGTGTCTTCATGGTCCAATGGGTCCTCAACAAGGGCAGGAACGAGTTCGTCGTATCGGTCCGCGACGAGGCCGGTAACGAGGCGAGCCAGACGTTCGAAGCATGGTACGGCACGGACCCGCCGCGCCTCAAGATGGACGTTCCCGACAGGACGGACAGTGATACGGTGAAGATCAAGGGGACGACGGACACTGACGTGGACACGGTCTCCATCAACGGGGCGAAGTACCCCGTCGTGGACGGCAGGTTCGCAGTCGAGGTGAACCTCACCGAGGGTGCCAACAAGTTCCTGGTCGAGGTCCTCGACAGCGAAGGGCACAAAGCGTCCAGGACCGTGGTTGTGGAGTACTCCACTCCAGGCTTCGGCGCGGCGATGGTTGTGGCGGTGCTAGCCGTTGCATCGGCCTTGATAACCACGAGACGGTCGCGGAGATAGGCCCGAGAACGTTCGCGCTGGTGATGGGATTCGACATGGTCCCGTGGACGGACGCTAACATTGATGTCCCCTCGTGACCCTCCGATGGACCGTGAGAGACATCGTACAGATCGACGGCAGCAGCGGCGAGGGAGGGGGCCAGGTCCTCCGCCTCTCCGTGGCCATGGCCGCCGCAACCGCATCGCCCCTCCGCATCTCCAACATCCGGGCAGGCCGGAAGAACCCAGGCCTCCGCCCCCAGCACGTGGCCGCCGTCGACGCCGTGGCCCAGCTCACCGACGCCAAGGTCGATGGACTCTCGGTCGGCAGCAGCAAGCTCACCTTCCCCCCGGGCCATCTGGC
>JAUVRF010000280.1 GCA_030597775.1 Methanobacteriota archaeon
CCCGGCCACATTGGTGGCCTTGTCGGTGCCGCCCAGGGTGGGGGTGAGCTCCACTATCTTGTTCGCAGGCACGTGGCGGGCCAGCATGTCGGCCGCCATTGCAGCGTTGCCAACAACGATGGCCCCGGTGTTCCTCTGGACCATCGCCACGGTGTCGGCGTCGTAGTGGGTGAAGTGGCCGTGGTTCTCCTGGATGATGATGTCCGCTTCGGTGACGGTCGAAGGGTCCCAGCTCGTGCCCGAACCGGGGAATGCCTGGATGAAGATGTCCAGGTCCCCGTCCTGGATGTACATCGCGGTGGAACCGATGGTGCCCACTCCATCGGCCACAAGCCAGGTGAAGTTGGCCTCCGCCACGGGGTCGTCCATCGGCGCCGGTCCCGCGGTCGGAGCCGGGTCCGCCGAGGCTGGCGTCACGGCCATGACCGATACGATCATCAATAATACGAGTGCGAGAGCGGTCCTCTTACCTTCAAGCATGTTGATCCAACCACCTAGATTCGACGGCCCCTCTCCCCTGGGGAGCTCCCATTCGGGACCTGTTCTCAAGGCCATCGCTTGAAGCGCCTTAAGAACCCTTTGGGTGACCACACCCTTGTTGAAGGGTGGAACAGAGGGGGGCTCGAGATGCCGCGACCGGCCCTCCCGAGAGGTCATTCGCATATGGCCAGTAGGTCAGGATGGAACGGAGTCCTGCCAGGATCCCCCGGGCCCTTCGGTGGGCACAATGGAGCAGTTTTCGAACCTTGGCCCCGTTCCGGGATGATCCCCATGCCTCGCGCTGGACCGATGAGATTGCCGACCCGCGTGGGCAAGGCTAGTAGTCGAGCTCGTCCTTATACTCCGGGAACCCGTTCTGGGGGACCTCGGGGGTCTCCTCCGCTGGTGGCTCCGGAAGGGCGCCAGGGGTGGTCGGGGCGGCTGGTTGGGCCCCATACAGGTTGGTCGCCTCGTTCTCTGCCGGCGTTCCTGGCTTGCCGCGCATCACCATGAAAGCGACGACGACTATGATCACCAGCACAACGGCTATGATGCCCGCGATGACATACATTCCCGAACCACCCGATGAGGAACCAGTGCTCTCCTTCACGATGACTATGTCGAAGGTTTGCTCCGTCACGCCACCCCGGCTGTCCGTCACGACGAGGGTGACGGGATAGGTGCCGGCCTTGGAATAGATGTGGGCTCCTATCTTCGAGGTCGAGGTGGTGCCGATGTCGAAGGTCCAGAGGTACTCTATGGGGTCCTCGTTCCCATCGGTGGCAAAGGGATCGAAGTAGATCTGCTCTCCGACCTTGTACTTCGACCCGTCCACCTTTTCCCGCGGAGCTGGTGAGATCACTGGCAGAGCATTGGCGTCCACGTACTCGGTGAATGACAGGGTGTCGCCAACGATCTCGAAGACCATCTCGTGCTCGCCTGGCATTGCTTCCCAGGTGAACACGATGGTCTTGGGGACGCCCACGTTGATGCCTATCGTCTCGGTGGAATGGGTAACGCCATCCACGATGAACCGTACCTCGACACCGACCGCGTTGGCCTCCCCGTTGTTGTTGAGGGTGACGGTGTACTTCACCATGTCCTTCTCGATGGCCTGGCCGTTGTTGGTCACATAGCCCTCGATAAAGGGTGCGGGTTCGCGGGGCTTGATCAGCACCGAGATGCTGGTGGTGTGCTCTCCGCCATACTCGTCCGTCACGGTCAGGGTGATCACGTGCACGCCCTCGGACAGGGGCTTGTCGAAGGCCTGGGCCGAACTGAGCTGGCCATCGATGTCCGACACCCAGAGGAAGGTCAGGTCGTCGTCCTCGGGGTCCTCCGACCCAACCGCGCTGAAGGGCACGTAGTCGTCGGGGGTGAACCTCTGGTCGTTGCTGGGCCTGTCGATGACCGCCAGGGGAGCCATGTTGGTCACAAGGGGACCCTCGATGGCTCCCGCGGCCGGGAACCTGGCCTCGTGCTTTCCGTCGCTGAACTGGTAGCGGATCCAGTGTTCGCCCAGGCCCAGCTCGGTGGTGAAGCGGAAGGTCTGGCCGTGAAGGTAGTCCTCACCGTCGGCGCTCATGATGTACGCCACGTCATCGATGTAGATGTAGGAGAGGACGGGATGGTCGCCCTCCCCGTCGGTGTAGATGATGGCGAAGGTGAACTCGTCCATGCGGGTCCCCTCGTTGGGGGAGAACAGGGCCGTGGTGAGGGTGGGTTCGTTGTTCGGCGGCTCCACCTCGGGGCCCATTATCCAGTTGGGGCTGTCCGAGACCGGGGGGAAGCGTCTCTCGTCCGTGCCATCGGAGAATATGAAGTAGAACTTGTGGTTGGTGCCAACGGGAAGGGTGGTGTCGTAGTAGTACGTGACCCAGTCGTTGAAGGGGCCGGAGGAGTCCGTCGTCATGCCGTAGTCCATGCCGTTGAGGTGGATCTTGGCCGAGGTTGGCTCCTCGCCCTCGAAGTCCCTGTACATGACATCGAAGCGGAACTCCGTGGTGGTGTCGCCATGGAGGGGAATGTAGCTTGATGCCATCAGGTCCGGTAGCTTGTTCCGGGGCTTGATGAGGACCTCCGTTGCATTCCATCCCACGTCCCCGAGGGCGTCGGCCCATCCATCGTTGGCCGAGAACCTGTAGGAATAGGTCCCGGCGCCCAACTTGGTGGTCCAACTGACCCACTTGCCTACCATCCACGGGTCCGCTACGGGAATCTCGCTGAGCCCATGCTCCATAACGGAGGAGGTCGCGTTCTGGAAGTAGACCTTGACCTGGGAGGGCCCGATGTCGGGGATGTCGTCCAAGTCCTGGTAAAAGGCCTTGAAGGTGATTTCGTCGTCCTCGTCGACGCCATCGGGCGCGACCATCTGGCCGTTTGATAGGATGGGGGCCACGTTAGGGATCGGGGTGAACGTGCCGGCGGTCGCTTGGAGGACCTCCGCGGTGTGTACCGGGTAGTCGTTGCTTGACCACGGGTTCGTCACGGTAACGGACTCCCTGGTGCGGGTCTGCACGAAGGCCACGATGGCCATATCGTCCTTGTCCGAATAGCTGTCGTGGTTGAGGTTGAACGTGTACTCGAAGTTCTTCGTCTGGCCACTGCTTATGACGAAGGCGTCGCCGCCAGCATCCGGGAGCATCTTCCTGACGACCGAGTTGTGGACAGTGATGCCGTTGCCACCGTTGTATCCCGACACGGTCTTTCGCACGATGACGGTGTAGACGAAGAGGTTGGTGATGGAAGGATTCTCCAGGGCGGTGACGTTCGTCCAGATGGTGCCGGTGAGACTGGTCCTCATGATACCCTCGGTGGTTATGGTTAACTGCGACCTCTTGGCGCTTCGGGTGTTGTACTGGGTCTCGAGCCAGTTCTGGTTGGCCTGAGCAGTGGCCCCGACGGGGCCGATCATCCCGATGGTACCGTCAACGAAGTAGGTGGGGGTCGCCTCGTATCCACGATCGTAGAAATCCTCATGCCTGGTGATCGTCTCGCCGGTCTCGAGCGCGTCGGCTCGCGGGATGCTTCGGTGATACACCAGATCCACGGTCTCGCTCGGGATGTGGTCATCGATGTAGGCATCCAGCC
>JAUVRF010000172.1 GCA_030597775.1 Methanobacteriota archaeon
CAACGACTCGATGGCCCAGATCACGTTCTTCCGGGTCACCCGGGACTTGATGTTCTGGCTCTGGGCGTACTCGTTCCTCAGGTAGGCGGTGATCTCGGATATGCTCTTGTCGGGAGGGATGTAAACGGTCACGAGCTCGGTACCACGGCCCTTGATACCGCGCAGCTCCTTGAGCACCTTTTGGAACTCGTACTTGGCCATTTGTGCCTCATCGACCACTTGAAAACCTCTTAGAAACCCATAAAAGGAGAACCACTGATTAAGCTTTGGGTGTGACGATGGACAGGCGTACCAGGGTGGCGATATCAACGGGTGGATCGATAGTTGCTCCTGAACCTCTGGATCCCGGTTTCGTCAGCGAGCTCGCATCGGTCCTCCTAGAGGCGTCCGAGGTGAGGGACCTGCTCGTCGTGGTCGGTGGAGGCAGGACGGCAAGGAGGTACATCGATGCCTGTCGTGACCTGGGTGCCGACGAGGACTACCTGGACCTGGTGGGCATCGACTGCACCCGCCTGAACGCCCGGATCCTGATAGCCGCCCTGGGCAGGGAGGCGTATCCCGGGGTCCCGGCGACGGTCCACGACGCCGTCGAGGCGTCCCGGGACCATCCCATCGTTGTCATGGGTGGGACGCATCCGGGCCAGACCACTGACGCGGTGACCGCGATGCTGGCCGAGATGGCCGAGGCCGAGGAGCTGTTGATACTCACCAACGTCGACGGGGTCTACACAGCAGACCCCAGGAAGGACCCGTCGGCGGAGCGGTTGCCCGCCATCACCACCGGACGTCTGCTGGAGATCGTCGACACGGGGGAGTACGAGGCGGGTTCCTCCACCGTCGTGGACGCGGTGGCCGCACGGCTGGTCCACAGGGCCGGCATCACCACAAAGGTGTTGAACGGACGGGACCTGGAACAGGTCCGGTCGGCGCTGGCGGGCAGGGATTTCCACGGCACACTGGTCACCCCCGGCAACGGGGACCGATGACGAGGGGGCGAGGACTTGGACAGGATCATGGTGGCAGCGGGTGACGGTATCGGCCCCGAGGTCGTGGAGGCCACCCTGTATGCCATGGACCAACTTGGTCTGGACATGGAGCTGTACATCGAACCCGTTGGCATGGCCGGGGTCGAGGAACGTGGCGCGTACATAACCGACGAGACCGTGGATATCGCGAGGGACATGGACGCCATCCTTTTCGGGGCCGTCGAGACACCGCCGCCGGATGTGGATTACCGTTCGCCGCTCCTGACCTTGAGGAAGGAGCTGGAACTCTATGCCAACGTCCGGCCCGCGCGACCGCTTGTCCCGGCCCACTCCCGGCTCGGTCCAGTGGTCCCGGGTGGTCCCGTCCCTCAACTGGACGTGGTGATCGTCAGGGAGAACACCGAGGGGTTGTACGTTCGCCGGGAGCACGTGATCGAGGACGGTGTGATGGCCGAGAGGGTGATCACAAGGAAGGCCAGCGAACGCGTCCATCGGTTCGCCTTCGAGTGGGCCCGAGCCCACGGAAGGACCAAGGTGACCTGCGTTCACAAGGCCAACCTGCTGCGCAGGTCCGACGGCCTCTTCCTGGAGACCTTCGAGGAGGTGGCCAGGGATGTTGCGGCCGACATCGAGTGGTCCGACATGCACGTGGACGCGATGGCGGCCGCCATGGTCACCGACCCTGGTTCCCAGGACGTTCTGGTCACCCCCAACCTGTACGGCGACATCCTCTCCGACCTGGCCGCTGGCCTCTGCGGTGGTCTCGGTCTTGCCCCCTCAGGCAGCTACGGCGAGGGAGGCGCGCTATTCGAGCCCGTTCACGGCTCCGCCCCGGACATCGCGGGCCAGGGCATCGCCGACCCCGTGGCGTGCATGCTCTCGGGGGTCATGATGCTGGACCACCTTGGCCACCCCGAGGCGGCACGGCGGTTGGAGGGAGCGGTGCTTGATGCCCTGGCCTCGGGGGTGTCCACACCCGACCTTGGAGGCGAGCACACCACCCTGGGCTTCGCTGAGGAGGTCAGGGAGCGTCTGTGAGAAGGCCGGGTCCCGACCGGCTCAGACCAGATCGTTGATCAGGTCGATTATCTCCTGGTAGCTCAAGAACAGCAGGATGGCACCGAGGACGAGGGCGGTAGCGCCGAGACCCACGCCAAGCCATCTGCCCTTCCGCGATTCCAAAGCGAGCAGTTCCTTCTGGGCCTTGAACTTCTTGTTCTGCTGGCGCTGTATCATCTCGGTGTACTTGTCGATGTAGTGGAGCCGCTTCTCGTAGTCAGCAAGCTTCCGCTCGAAGGTGTACAGCATTGAGCGGATCTCGGTGAGGTCGGCCGAACCTGCCGTCGCGCCCACCGAGGTCGCCTCCATGCTGGGCACTATCAGGTCCTCTCCCGAGACGGGGATCTGAAGCTCGTACTCCCCGGGCGGCGGGGTGACCACTGGTTCTGGGGCGACCCCCTGGGCGGCGACCAAGGGCGCGAAGGACGCCTGCGGCCGGACCTGGGCGCTCTCCACGTCCTCGTACACCGGTGGGGCAGTGGCTGGCACCTCGCCCGAGGTGGGGAAGATAGAGATGGAACTGTCGTACTGGTTGACGTAGCTGCGCAGGATGAGTCCCGCGTTGCGCTGCTTCTCGATCCGGTCCCGCAGCTTCTTGACCGGTTTGTTGCAGGTCTCAAGGGTCCGCAGCAATTCCGAGAGGTTCTGCTCGAGCCATGGGTTGGACTTCTTGATCTTGATTATCTGGTTCTCGATCTCCCCCAGGGAGCCAGGTAACTCCTCCAGCGCCATGGTGAGGTCGTGGCGTTCCAGGTCGATCTGTGCCTGGACCTGTGCCTGGTGCACCGCACCCTGCTTGTCGAAATGGATGCAGTTGGGAAGCCCGAGGGCGTAGTCGAAGGACTTGTCCTTGATCTCGTTCTCGAACTCGTTGAAGCCCAGCTGCCTGTCGATGAAGCGCATGCCCTCGGTCGCCTTGGAGAAGAAGACGGCCACGTTCTTGTTGGGAAGCAGTTCCAGCTCCACCGAGTACGGGTAGTCCCCGTAGAAGGGGGGGTATGCCTCCTTGGCAAGGCTCTTGGCGTCGATGGTGGCCCGGTACGAACGGATGAACTCGGTCATGAAGGTCCGTACCTTCTCGAGGTCGATCACGTCCATCTGCTGTGGCGAGGTGGCGGGGTCGAAGCTCTCCAAGAATCCCACGATCTCCTCGTACCCCTCGTAACGGAGCCGGACGGAGGACTCGTCGGCCATCTTGGACACGCCCTCGGCCTTCTTCCGGGTGGTCGACAGCATGGTGGTGAGCTCCCCGAACTGCTTGGACAGCCAGGGATTGGTCTTGGATATCTCGCTTATCTGCCCCTCTATGTTGACTATGCCCAGCACCACGTCCCGGAGGTAGTGGGAGAAATCGATGTGCCTGAGCCGGGTCTCGATGGTGTACTTGATCGTCGCGTCCACCTCATCGTCGGAGGTGGGATGGGAGGGATAGATGGGGATCATGTAGTCGAAGGTGTGGTTCCTGACCTCGCCCTTGACCTGTTCGTAGTCACCGGAGAAGACCTCCACCTTGAGCTCCGATGAATTGAGCTTGACCAGGCCCACGACGGTCCCGTTGGGCATGACGTACGCGTCCACTGCAACTGGCAGGCCCTGGTACATCTCCAGTATCGACGCGCTGGCGTGGTAGTCGGAGTCGACCATCCTCTGAAATCTGGTGAAGAAGGTCTCGTAATACCTCTTGGCATCGATGGCTTCGAGCTGGTGTATGTGCTCCCCTCCGCGGCGGCAGAACCCCAAGTGGGGCAGGGGTGGAATCCATTGGGGATTAATAATATGTTTTCCCCTTGGTTCCGCGAATAAGAATCAGCGGGGTCCCCCCTGCACTCACAGGAGATGCACGGGGTAGGCGCCCAACGTTACCCGTAAGGTTTATGAGCAGGGTCCAACATATGAACGGCCATCCAATAATCTGGAGGCTATCGGGATATGAAGGACATGAACCTTGGCAGGGTCAAGGGGGCCTTTCGGTCCAATAAGGGAGTGCAGGCGCTGGCAGTCCTCATGGTCGCGATCATGGTGCTCTCGGTCGTCCTGCTGTGGTCACCCGCCGCCAGCACGCAGTACGCCCCGCCGGATGCACAGAACGAGATGCCGGAGAAGTTCTACGTGCTCGTTGACGAGCCGGTGGACGAGGATGGCATGGCGTTCGTGGCCGCCCTCTCGTCGATCCAGTTCGTGAACGGCAACTACCACCCGATGTTCGTCCTGGACGACGGTCAGCTCGATGACCATCAGCTCGCCACCGTGCAGACGATGTCGGTCTACGACGCGCCCTTCCTGCTGTTCACCGACAGTCTGGATACCCAGAGCTACGTGGAGGACCAGCTGGGCGCCGACAACGTGATCACCTACCCCACGGACGACGACATCCTGGCCACCTTCCAAGGCTTCCAGGGTTACATAACCGTCGCCTCCTACGCCGAGGCCATGTGGGCAGCGCCCCTGGCCCAGGTGGAGAACAAGGTGATCATACTCGGACAGCGGACCTTCATCTCCCAAGAGGATGTGTGGAACGAGCTCATCAACGGCCACCAATTGGACCCCAACTACATCGTCATCGCCAATCCCATCGATTACATGACCACGCCGTTCAACGAGTACCACATTGCGTCCCTCAGTGCCGTGGCAGCCTCCCTGGCGGCCGGCCACACCGGGGACAACGAGGCGGAGGGCCCTGGCACCACCGCCCTGGTCCTCACCGACTGGGACGCCGTCGCCGACGACACCGTCGGTTACATGGACGCCGTCCTCAACGCCCACTCGATCGGCCTATACCTAAAGCTGCGGGACATGTGGGCCACGGTCGGTCCCTTCGAATACGTGTGCCTGGTGGGCTCCGGCGCCGCCGTTCCCCAGTTCAAGTTCCCCGACGAGACCGACCCGAGCCCCCCGAACACCGAGGGCGACGGCCTCGTCTCCTCCGATTCGGCCTACGGGTTCCTGGACGA
>JAUVRF010000531.1 GCA_030597775.1 Methanobacteriota archaeon
GTCCGAGACCACGTCGGTGGCGACCAACCGCTCCGCCCTCACGATCCGGGTACCCGCCTCCACCCGGACCCCGGGCTCCACCACGATCGTGACATTCACACCCCTGGCGATGGCGTTCTTGATCCTGTCCTGGATGGCGCCCCGAACGTCGGCGTAGACGGGCGTGGAGATGGTGAAGCTCTCTTCGGAGGTGTCCACCAGTTCCGCGATCTTCTCCAGGACGCGGGCCTTGCCGGTTATCGTGAAGATGAGCTGGGGCGAGCCCTTCTCCCTTACCACCTCGTGGAGGAACTCCAATTTCGCGAAGGTCTCGTCCAACCGCTCCTTGATGCGTCCGTACACGACCACTGGATCCTCGGGCCTGTAGACTATCGGTCGGCCCTTGGTGGAATGGACGAACCCCTTCTCCTCCAGGGACCTGAGTACCTTGTACGAGGACGTGCGCGGGATGCGGGAGAGGCCCGCTATCTCGTCGGCCGTGCCGAATCCCATCGCCACCAGACCCACGTAAACCTTGGACTCGTACGAGGACAGCCCGGTGGTCTCCAGGTCCTTCGCTGCGCGGTCGAACTCCTGCCTCAGATCGACCCCCAGGTCCTGTATTATCGTCTCGAGCATCATCTAACCTCCCGTGGTTCCCCCAGGTTCGAGGTACCGGTTCTGTAGTAGCTAATGCTACAAAAGTATTATATTTTACCCCCGGGTATGCGATTTCGGCGGGTATAGGACCATGATCATCAAGGAATCGAAGCTACAAAAGGGCTTACCCAAGGAGACCCAGTCACTCTGCCCCGAATCTGGCTGCATCATCGACGCCACCATCATCGACCGTGACGGTAAGGTCATGATGGAGAAGACATGCCCAGAGCACGGATACTTCGAGGACATCTACTTCTCCGACGTGTCGCTGTACCACAAGATGGAGGTGCACGCCCATGACGGCGTGGGTGTGGAGAACCCGTACTACACCGATGCAAAGGAATGCCCCACCGACTGTGGCCTTTGCCAGATGCACCTTTCCCATACGGTCCTGGCCAACGTCGACCTGACCAACAGGTGCAACCTCAAATGCCCCATCTGCTTCGCCAACGCCAACGCCTCCGGGTTCATAGTCGAGCCCACCTTCGACGAGCTCGTGGAGATGCTGGCTGTGCTGCGCAGGAACAGCCCCGTTCCGACCCCCTCGGTACAGTTCGCCGGGGGAGAGCCGACGGTCTATCCCTACTTCATCGAGGCTGTCCGGGCGGCCCATGAGCTGGGATTCGCCCAGATCCAGGTTGCGACCAACGGCGTGCGCATGGCCAATGAGCCAGGCTTCACCCAGGCCATGGCCAGCGCGGGCGTGCACACCATATACCTCCAGTTCGACGGCTTCGACGACGAGATGTACAAGGAGGTCCGCGGGAGGCCGATGGTGGACATCAAGCAGCGGGCGGTCGATTCCGTCCGCGAGGCCCAGCCCAACATGTCCATCTGTCTCGTGCCGACCCTGGTGAACACCGTCAACGACGACATCGTGGGCGACATCGTCCGGTACGCCATCGACAACTCGGACATCATCCACGCCATCAACTTCCAGCCCGTGGCGTTCACAGGTCGCATCGACAAGTCCGAGCTGGCCCGGAAGAGGTTCACCCTGGCCGACCTTGTGCACCGCCTGGTGGACCAGACCGATTTCCTGAAGGAGGAGCACTTCTCCCCCGTGCCCTCCGTCTCCGTCTTCTCCGAGCTGGCCTCGGTATGGCAGAACAATCCCAACGTGGCCTTCACCTCCCACCCCCAGTGCGGGCTGGCGACCTTCATATTCATAGACGAGGACGGCACCCCCATACCCGTCAGCGACTTCGTGAACATAACCCGTCTACTGAAGGATGTCGAGAAGACCGCCCAGAGCATAGAGGGCTACAAGATCAAGTCGGTAGCCAAGGTGAAGGTCCTCAAGTTCAAGCTGCAGGAGGGCAAGTACATCGACAAGAAGAAGTCCCCTGGA
>JAUVRF010000628.1 GCA_030597775.1 Methanobacteriota archaeon
AGGGGGTTCGTATGGGGCTATACAGGTCCTCAGTGCTTCTGATGCTGTTATCGATCGGGACCCTTGTCCTGATGGCAGCGAACGCGCTTGCGGACCAGGAACCCAACGACAATACCACCGCGGCAGAGGTGATAATACCAGGCCATCACGTCGGGTCGCTCACCAGGGACTCCGACGAAACGGACCTCTACAGGTTCGTGGTGGGCCATGGACAGGTCATCCGCCTGGAGTTCATCGCCTACAACGACGATTACTTCCTGTACGCCATCGTGAGGGATTCCTACGGTGCCACCTTCTTCGAGGTCGCCTCGGTCGCGGACAGGCAGGAGAACGGGACCTGGTACACCTCCTCCCTCTTCCTCGACCAGTTCGTCTTCCTCGAGGTGACGACCCTCTCGGGAGGTGGGGGTTACTCCTTCAACATCACCCTTGGCCAGCAGGACGATGGGGGCCTGGGGAAGGACGCGGGGGACAACATCACCATCGCCGACCCCTTGACGCCTGGCCAGGAGGTGACGGGCCTCTTGAGGGACGGGGACATAATCGATACCTACAAGTTCGTTGCGGGAACGGGGGACATAATCATCATCGAGTACTGGGCCCCGGCCCACAAGGTGTTCCTTGACCTCTACGACCCCGAGGGTTGCCTCACGGTGGAGAAGGACATGCAGGCCGGTTCCCACAAGGTCCAGTGGTTCACCGCCAACGAGACCGAGCGAAGGTACTGGTACGTCAAGGTATGGTACGACATCGCGGGAACGACGTACAAGTTCAAGGTCTCGCTTGGTCAGCAGGACGATGCCCGCACATGGACGGATGTTCCGGGAACGTTCGAGGGCGCCCACGAGGTGGAGGAGGGCGTTCTCATCGAGGGGTACCTTCAGGACATGGACGTGTGTGACATCTACAAGGTCCAGCTGCAAGAGGGTGATCATCTACACATCTTCTTCACATCGAACACCTACGGGGATGTCATGTTCCTCGAGCTGTGTGACTGGGAGCATCTCCCTGTCCTCAACATGACCTCGGGTTGGAGCGACACGGAGGAGGGCATGTACTGGACGGCGAACGACCCGGATCCTGACCTGTACTACTTCGTCATTTGGATGGACATGGTCCCCGGGGCCTACACTCTCGAGTTCGACCTGGGCCGGCAGGACGACGCCGGCTCCGGCGGGGATGCCCCGGCCCAGCTGACAGGGGCCCTCGGGCTCGAGAATGGCCTGGTGATCTCGGGACTGCTCAGGGACGAGGACATCGGTGACGCGTACTCGTTCCCATTGGAACCCGGCGACACCATCGTGGTCGATCTTTCCAGCGATACGGAGGATTTCCAGGAGCTCTCTCTCAGCGATGCTGGAGGGGATGTGCTGTTCAGCATCCATTCGGAGAGGGGAACCGAGACCCGGGGGGAGCACTGGACCGCCGCCGAGACCGTGGGAGGGACGTGGTACATCTTGATCGGCACCAAGGCCTACAAGACCGGATCGTACGGTTACTACAATC
>JAUVRF010000480.1 GCA_030597775.1 Methanobacteriota archaeon
CACCATGATGCTCAGCCTCCCAGAAGAGGTCAAGACCAAGTACGACCTGAGCTCGATAAGGAGCCTGCTTTGCTCCTCGGCTCCCGTCCGGAAGGAGACGAAGCTGGGTATCATGGAGATGTACCCCCACGTCAGGCTGTTCGAGGCCTACGGCTCGACCGAGGCTGGGCTCGTGACCACTCTCCGTCCCGAGGACCAGATGACCAAGCTGGGTTCGATAGGTCGCGAGTGCATCGGGAGCGACACCGTCCTCCTCCTGGACGACAAGGGCCAGGAGGTGGAGGTGGGCAGGGTCGGTGAGATATGGTCTCGAAGTCCCATGATGTTCGACAGTTACTGGGGCATGCCAGAAAAGACCCGCCAGTGCCTGCGCCTCGACGGTTACTTCAGCGCCGGGGACATGGCCAAGAAGGACGAGGACGGTTACTTCTCCATAGTCGATCGCAAGGACAACCTGATCATAAGCGGCGGCGAACACGTCTATCCCAACGAGGTCGAGGCCGTGATCTGCACCCATCCCAAGGTGATGGACGTGGCGGTCATCGGCCTCCCTGATCCCAAGTGGGGCGAAGCCGTCCACGCGATCATCATCCTGAAGCCGGGCATGAGGATGCGCGAACTGACGGTGGTCGAGTACTGCAAGGGCAAGATGGCGGGTTACAAGAAGCCCAAGGGCGTGACGTTCCTGGAACCCGACGAGATGCCGAGGACCACCACCGGCAAGATCCGGCACAGGTCTCTCCGGAAGAGGATCATCAAGAGATTGGAGAATCGCTGAGGTCGATGGCCTCCAACACAAGCACACTCTGGCGCCATGCCAGCAAACCTTATGAACCGATGAGAGCGTTACCTGACCCCACCTTTCCGGGGGGGGATACAATGGATAGCGGACCATCTGGATTGAGGATAGGAGTGATTGGCGTGGGCCCCGTCGGCTCCATCCTCGCGGGCTACCTCTCGAAGGCCGGCGAGGATGTGAGGATCATCGACATCCTGAAGGATCACGTTGACAAGATACGGGAGGAGGGCCTCCACATCGGGGGCATGGTGGACGAGACGATCAAGATAGAGAAGACGTCCTACTCCATCACAGATCTGACTGACCACGACATGGATGTCATCTTCATCTGCGTGAAGGCCTCCTTCCTGCCGATCATCATCCGGGAATTGGAGAAGGTATACAAGCCTGGCACCAAGGTGATCAGCTACCAGAACGGTCTCGACAACGAGCATATGTTGGCGGAGACCTTCGGGGAGGCCAATACCCTGAGGGTCGTCATAAACTACGCGGGCAACTTCATCGCCGACGGCAAGGTGACGATGAACTTCTTCCACAAGCCCAACTACATCGGAGTGCTCAAAGAGGACAACGTGGACTTCGCCAACCGGATAGCCGCGATGATGACCCGGGCCGATCTCGAGACCGAGTTCAGCCCCAAGATCCGCACCTACGTCTGGGAGAAGGTCATACTCAACGCGGCCCTGGCCCCGGTGCGCGCCATCACCGGCATGACGATGAAGGAGGTCACCACCTTCCCCGACACGGCGGAGATGATGAGAGAGCTGCTCCGGGAGGGCATCAAGGTGGCGGAGAGGGACGGCTGCGAGTTCGACGACGGCTTCTTCGACCATTGCGTGTGGTACCTGGAGCAGGCCGGCCATCACAAGCCCTCGATGCTCATCGATATCGAGAACCGAAGCCCCTCTGAGATAGATTTCCTGAACGGTCGCATATGTCACCACGCGGACAGATACGGCATACCCGTTCCCGTCAACCTAACCATCACCCAGCTCATCCGTGCGCTGGACCTCCAGAACAAGCGGGCCAAGGAGGCCGAGAGACAGGCCAAGTAAGTACATCGTACCAGGGGATGTGGGATTGAATGTCGTGATAATCGGCATGGGAGCTGCAGGGCTTGCGGCCCTGGGTGCCATACGCGAGACGGAGGAGGAGCTCGGTGTCGAGCCCGCAGACGTCACCGTTGTCGCGCCCGAGGAGGGACTCCCCTACTCGCTCTGTGCCCTACCCTTCTCCATGTGCGGCGAGTTGGACGAGTGCTACCTTGACCGATGCGACCCCGATTACCTGTTCATGAACGACGCCAAGAAGGTCTCGGCAAAGGTACAATCCGTGGACCCGGCGGGTGGGCTTGTCCACCTGGACAACGGAGGCACCCTCCCCTATGACAAGCTGCTGGTCGGCACCGGCTCGTTGCCCTTCGTGCCGCCTGTGCCGGGTCTCGACATCGAGGGAGTCCACTTCCTCGCATCCCTGCTGGACTCC
>JAUVRF010000154.1 GCA_030597775.1 Methanobacteriota archaeon
CAGGTTCAAGGCCACCGTTCTTACTGGCAAGGTGAGGCAGCTCATCCTCGACCAGCAGGCCGCGACCCTCGGCTTCGAGGCGTTCCCCGACTTCCACGGCAAGGTGGTCATCAAGGTCACCGCCGTCGACAAGAAGTACCTCCAGAGCTCTCTCACATGGAACGTGACGTTCACCGCAGTGAACGATCCACCGAGGCCGCTGTACGACAACAGCGTGCCGTACATCTACACGTTGCCAGAGGATTCCATCCGTGTGTTCGACTTCAAGATCCTGGTCACGGACGTTGACAAGAACGACGAGGTCAACATCACCTTCGGGATCTCGGAGAATGTGCACGTGGACATAAACCCCGAGACCTTGGTCGCGACCATAGTGGGTGCCGAGGACTGGTTCGGCGAGCAGACCATCAACTTCGTGGCCCGTGACCTGGATGGTGCCACCACCAACCTACCGGTCACCTTCGCCATCGAGAACCAGGAGGACGATCCCAGGGTGATCAACCCCATCGGCGAGAGGGTCATCCTCGAGGACACCTTCGACACCATCTCGATGTTCGAGCACTTCCAGGACCCCGATGGTGACAATCTGATCTTCACCCTGACCGCGGCCCAGAACATCGAATTCGTGGTTGACATCGACACGGGCATCATGACCCTCACCCCCGACGCCAATTGGTTCGGCTTCAGGCAGATAACGGTCACCGCCTCCGATACCACGGGCAGGGTCGCCCAGACGATATTCTTCTTCATCGTCGACCCGGTCAACGACGACCCGGCCATCAACAGCTGGTCGCCGATCGAGCTGGACCACACCATGCGTGAGGATTCGTCCCAGGCGTTCGTTGTGCTCAACGTCACCGATCCCGAGTTCAGCATCCTCATCTACCAGTGGTTCCTCGACGGCAAGCTTGTCGGCCCCTCCAACTTCTTCAACTACAGGCCCGGTTACGATGACCAGGGCCCCCACGAGTTGAGGGTGACCGTCATCGACGAGGAGGGCGCAACGGCCGAGGTCACCTGGAACCTGAACGTCCAGGACGTTCCCAGGGCCCCAGAGGGCGGTATCGCGTCCCCTGCCAACAACGCCAAGTTCTACACCAACGAGAAGGTTTCCTTCGTGGGACTGTTCTACGACCTTGATGGCGATGACATCAGCTACCAGTGGTACATCGACGGCAAGACCCAGTCCACCGAGTACACCTTCGACAAGCAGCTTGGAGAGGGCAAACACGAGATCCGGCTTGTGGTCTCATCCGGCGAGTTCTCGATCTCGAACTACGTCAACGTGACCGTCAAGCAGGCCGAATCCCCGGGCTTCGAGGCCCCCCTGATGCTCGCTGGACTTGCGGTGACCTTCGTGGCCGTCGCAGCCTGGCGCCGTATCCAGCTGAAGTAGGACGGGCGCACCGGACCTCCGGGGGTCGAAGATGCCCCATACCGGCGTTACCAGAAAGCTATATGTACCGCCAAGTAGACCAAGGGACAACAATAGCCCCCGGCATGCCAGGTGAGGAAGATGCGTACCAGAACCCGTAAGACGGCCATCGCGACGTTGGCATTCCTGCTGGCCTTCTCGGCCCTGACCACCGTGAACCTGCCGGTCATGGCGGACGGTGACGATGAACCGGGTACGGGGCAATGGGCCGAGGACGGGTCGGTCTTCCGCGATTCCGTGCGCCTTTCGGCCGACGACCCGGACGCCGACCCGGTGGACTGGTATCGCGTGAACCTCACCGCAGGCCCCGGCCAGGTGGACATGCTGCGCATCAAAGTCAACCTGACCAGGAACGGCGGGGACCAGTTCCTGGTGTGGGCATCGATCCACGACCCCGACGGAGCCCTCCTGCAGGAGGTAAGGTCCACGAACTACGCCGTGAAGACCGCGGGTTTCCTGGCCCACCGCACGGGCGAGTACCTGGTCCGGGTGTACACCTACAGCTACCTGGAGTGCCACTATCGCCTGGAGTTCCAGATCACCCAGGAGGCCAACGTCACTGACGGCGACGACACCCTGGGGGAGGCCACCTTCCTCGAGCCCCCCGCGGAGGTGACGGGCCACCTGCACGGTATCCGGGACACCTTCGACCACTACGCCGTGAACGTCAGCCGCGACGCCACCCACTACGAGTTCATCGAGGTCAGAATAGAGCCCAACGGCACCTCGGTGGGCACCATTGACCTGGACCTGTTCCTCATCGCCTTCGACGACAAGGGCGTGCCCCGGGTGGTGGCGGCCTCCCGCAGCAACGGTTCCCGGGAGGTGGTGTGGTTCGCCGCTACGGTGGAGAACGTGACCATCTACATCAGGTGCCACGCCTACGGCGGGGACACTGGCTACAAGCTGAATGTCACGAAGTTCAAGGTCTCCGACGACGGGAACAACAACATCGTCCGTGCCGAGGAGATAGAGCTGGGGGTCCCAAGGAACGACAGCCTGAACATCACGGACAGGCTGGACTTCTACAAGGTCAACCTGACGGGCGGCGACCTGCTCAAGGTCTTCGTCCAGGCCCACGACTACGACCCCACCGCCCGCAAGCCGGACCTCAACATCTACCTGTTCTCCCCCACAGAGATCATCATCAACTGGTCCCATTCCTATGACCCCCTGGAAAGGGTGGGCTGGGAGGTCCCGTTGGACGACCCGCCCGCTGACTACTACATCCTGGTCAACTTCTTCGACCGCAACCCCGGTTCCGGCATACCCGCCTGGGGCGAGTACGACATCAACATCTCGGTGGACCATGCGCCTAGGATCTTGGTCGATCTGCCATTGGTGATAGAGGAGGAAGGGTCCAACGAAACCGGGCTCTATTATTTCATTGGGGATGCTGAAACGTGGTATAGCTCTTTGGACATCGAAGTGCTCGATGAGGACGGCGTCTCTGTAGAGTTCTATATAAAATTTGACTTTGGGAACATGTTTGAGTACATCAACGTCTCTGGACAGCCGAATTTCACAGGCATGGCCTCGTTCACCCTGGGGGTCACAGACTCTCGCAGAACGGTGGTTCTCACGGTACCTGTCAACGTCACCCCCGTGCCCGACGCACCAGCGGCCGTCAGCCCCCTTCCGGTCATCGAGCTGGACGAGGACACCACCCTCCAGATCGACCTCCGTGATTACATCGTGGACGGGGATGGCGACCCCCTGGACTTCGAACCGCTCTTCGGGGAAGAGCATCCCCTGGCGGGCAGCACCCTGGAGGGAGACCTCCTTACTCTCGTTCCCGACCCAGATTTCCACGGAGAGGTCACCCTGTCCGTCAACGCCACCGATCCGGGTGAGCTCACCACCACGGTCAACCTCACGGTCCTCGTGAGACCCGTCCCAGATCCACCTGTTGTGCTCCTGGACGACGCAAGCGTCACCGCCCAGGAGGACGAGCGGGGCACCGAGTTCGACCTGTCGACCCTGTTCTCCGACCCCGACGGAGATGCGCTCACGTACCTGATCGGTCCCGATGTCAACGTGCTGTTCATCGTCCTCGATAGCCTGCTCCTGGTAGATCCGGTGGAGGACTTCAACGGCGAGGTCGTCCTCACGATCACCGCCCTGGACCCGACGGGGGCCCAGGCGGAGACGACGCTGACACTGACCTTCACCCCCGTCGACGACCCACCGGTGATAACCTCGGCAGGTCCCGACACCGGCGTCAACCTCTCGGAGGGTGAGGCCGTCACCTTCACGATAACCGCCAGGGACCCGGAGGACCTGACCCTCAGCTACGCGTGGTTCCTCGACGGCCTCCCGGTCCCGGGAGAGGGCCTGCCGCGCTTCGAGCTGGTCACCAATTCCAGCTCCCAGGGCGACCACCTGCTGACCGTGCGCGTCACCGACGGGGCCCAGGAGTCGTGGTTCAACTGGACAGTTGTGGTCGAGAACGTGAACCGGTCCCCCGAGCTCACCCTCACGCGCCCCAAGGCAGGGTCGTCCCACGAGGAGGGCTCCAACATCGTGTTCGAGGTCCTTGCCATTGATCCCGACGAGGAGCTTCTCTCGGTCCAGTGGATAGAGGACGATGAGGTCATCGGGACGGGACTCGCGTTCACCACCTCGAAGCTCAAGCCAGGCAAGCATACCGTGACGGTGCGTGCGATAGATCCCCACGGGGCCGCCACCGCGGCGAACATCACCTTCACCGTCGACGAGGCCGGAGGACTGCCAGGCCCATCCGCGGTCTTCGCCATTGCAGTGATATCGGTCTCGGCCGTGGTGGCCGCCTCCTGGCGTCGTCGTCGTCAGTAGTGTAGTGGACATGACGCACCTTTCTCACACCGACCGACGTTGTATCCCCTAGCCATGGGGCACCGGGATCTCCGGAGGCGGGGTCTCCTCCTCCCAGACAACTGCGGTCCCGCTGTCGGGTCCCCGGACATCCTCCTCGGAAGGTCCCTTCCTGGAGGGTCGGCGACGGAGACGACGTGGCATCAACATGTGCTCACGGACCCAGTCTATCGTTCGATGGCCCTGGCGGGACCCCATGAAGGCGATGGCCGCCCATCGACCCGCCACCGTGAGCACGACGAGCCACAGCAGCAGGTAGAAGGGTGCCATGACCGTGTCGGCGTCGATGGGGGACGGTGCCCCAGGGGTGGGATCCGAGGCGAACCAGGAGGGAAGGATGGAGATGACCACCAGCAGGATGGCACTTATCATGAGCACGCTGGTGAACACCACCATGTACCTTACCATGGTGGCATCGAAGAGCGCCCGTGACCGGCCACGGTTCCTGGGAAGGCCGAGGCTTCCCAGCTCGTGGATGCGGTCGAACCGGATGTGGGCCCAGGTCAGCTCAAGGAAGGCTGCAGCTGCGAGGCCCATCACCATGCTGCGGGTGACGTCATCCATCAGATTCGCGTCCACGAGGCCGAATGCGAGGAGGATGGCGACGGCGATGGCCGCGAGGGATATCGATCGGCGGAACACAGCCAGGGAGCCCAGCAAGGGCGGCAGGAGTACCAGGTCCCATATCAACACCTGGGGAGAGCCCCCCCTGCTCATGTTGATGAGGACAGAGCCAGCGTGCCAAACGATCAGCAGAAGGATGGCGGCGTATGCTATGTATACCAGGTTGCTGCCGGGTTGGCTATCCCTCCTGTGCTTGAGGAAGCCGAGCAGCATTGCCAGCGCCCACCCCATGATCAACCCTGTGGACACCAGAAGCAGGTACGTGGGGGTGTCCATCATCGGACCCCATATGTCTGTGTTGATAACGTCCCACACGTCCTCTGACAGGTACCATGCCATGATGCACGTGATGACAAGGGAGGCAAGGGCCATGGCCTGCAGGGCCATCAGCCAGGGCATTCCCGTGCGCACCCCGAGCACCTCCTCCTGCAGCTCCTGGGAGAGGCGCCGGTGGCCGGGGACCTCTCGTATGTC
>JAUVRF010000216.1 GCA_030597775.1 Methanobacteriota archaeon
CGGCCTCGGTCATGTAATGGCCCAGGGCGCCGTCGGCGTACATGTAGATCTCCGCCTCCTTCGTGTGCTTCTTGGAGAGGGACTCCATCTCCAGCAGGACGTCCAGAAGGTGGTCGGAGGTCATGTTGCCATCCAATTCCACGAACATCGCGCCCTCGGTGGGCACGGTGCCAAGGTCGCGGGTATCGGCGGGGAGGCGGAGGAGCAGTGACTGCTTGAACAGGTCGGGGATGTTCGGGTCGTTGACGTAGGCCTCCACCAGGGCCTCGACCTCGTCCTGGGTCTCGTACGACCGCATGCGCTGCAGCAGCTGGCCGATGGTGGGCTGGGGGTTCCCCACCTGCATCAGGTCGTACTGGGCGATCAGCAGGGGGATGGCGACGATCGCCGTCTCGGGTCCCCCGACCATGGCCTCGACTATCTCCGGGTCCTCCGCCCAAGCCTCGATCACGTCGGCCATCTCTTCAAAGTAGGCGGGGGAGAACACAGGCTCCTCCATCGTCACGAAGGATGCCAGCTCCGTGTTGAAGAACTCCTCCTGGATCTGCTTGAGGTCCTCGACCTCCTGGGTCTCGGGCAGCATGTCGTCGATGTCCATCGTCATCGAGAAGTTGTGAAGGCCCGCGCTGAAGACCAGTGTGAGGACCAGCATGATGGCGATGCATCTTCCCGGTCTTTTGTAGATGTACCTGGCGATGTTCCGGGACAGGGTCACTCACCCACCCCCAGGCCCAGGATGTCAAGGACGGCAGCCTCGTACCGCGCCATGTCCGGTTCCCTCTCCTCCACGTGCCGGACCATCCCGATCATGTCGATGGCCAGGGCCAGCATCATCGCCTTCTCGTGGGGATATGGGTCGCCCCTGGCCTCGAGGAAGTCGGCCAGCTTGCCGATGAAGATGGAGTACATATCACGCATGGCGACGGCGAGCTCGTCATCACTGCCAGCCTCCATGTCCACCACCTCCATGAAGGACACGAACAGGTACATGCTCTCGTACGTGAACCGGAACAGTTCCGGAAGGATCACCCGGATCGAATCCTCGTCCAGGTCCGAGACCATATCGAACCCGGCCATCGCTCCCATGAAGCCGTGTTTGAGGGCCTCCCGGGTCAGCTCCCTCTTGGAACCGAAGTGGTACAACAGGAGGGCCTTGGACACGCCAGCGCGCTTCGCGACCATCTCCAGCGACATCTTCTGGTAGGGCATCTGGCTGAGAAGCTCGAACGCCGCTGCCAATATCTGGGTCTTCGCATCCGCATCGTCCATGCTGTCACATCCTCGGCACTGACTGACCGGTCAGTCAGTACCGGTTCGATGCTATATGAACCTTGCTCGGCAGTCGGGCGAAAGGATGACGGCCCTCGTCGTCAGGACCTCTTGAAGTAGCTGACGGCCACCATGATGTCCCTGTCCTCCAGGTCCTGTCGCATGTACGAGTGGATGGACGCCAGCTCCGGGATGAGATCGTTCGCGGGCCGTTTCCGTCCGTCGGGTGCGTTGGGGATGGTGAAGTAGCGGGACCGGAAGTCGTTCTCGTCGTTCCTCTCCGTCAGGTAGAACCTGTCGTTGTTCTCGTTCATCAGTTCGACGAAGGTGTCCCCTCCGATGTCCTTCTGGAAGGACCCGTAGGATCTCTTCGCGCACTCGTCGGAGCACAGGGCCTTCTTGGCCGGCCCCTTGGGCATCCTCGCTGCGAGGGAGCCCTTCGCCTTGTCGGTCGTCAGGTACTTGGTGCATTCCTTGCACATACCCGTGCCGCAGACGCCGCACTTCTTGGCGCCCATGAATCCGACCTTCTTTCCACAGTTGGGACAATCCGCCAAGTGACCTCCTCCGTCGACCCATTATTATCCTCATCCTGAATATATCCATCGTCCCTGCCAGTAAACTATATCAACCCCTCCCCCGCATTACCGCGCTCGGATGGTGATGCGCTCTTCAGTAGTGGGCATCTGGGCAGCCGAAGGTCTACTTTCCGAGGCCGCCGGGGATGTATCCCGATACTGCTCTAGAGCGCCCCCGCGACACCCCGTTCCGATGGCCAGTGTACAGGTGCACGAGCCCGGGTGCCAGGCAACCCAATCGGAAGGTATTAATCGGGTGATACCCTTGCCGGCCTCCGACCGTAGGAAGCAGGCCCTGGCATCAAAGAAAGATCGATACTATCGACAGGCCACGTCGTCCGACCGTCGCGAGACCCACCATCCATGGGTCGGGCCCCGTTGGCCATGCCAGCTGGGGTCGCTGACGAAGGTGAGACGGTGAAGCACTGGAGGAAACCTCTGGACAGCGACAAGTACTCGCCCCCACGGGGACGGGTGCATCTTATTCCTGACCGTTGCAAGGGCTGTGGCTTTTGCGTTGAGTTCTGCCCCAAGGAGGTCCTGGAGGTCTCCGACGAGTTCAACATCAAGGGTTACCACATCCCGAGGGTCAAGCCGGAGACCACTTGTGTCGCGTGCCTGCTCTGTGAACGCATCTGTCCCGACTTCGCGATCTTCATAGAGCGCCTCGACGAGGAGGAGGCCGCGGAGAAGAAGCCGGTAATGGTCAAGAAGGGGGCGAAGACGTGAAGGCCGAGTACGCCCTCACGGGCAGATGGTACCTCAACGGTGACCTGGCCTGCGCCGAGGGCGCCCTGGCAGCTGGCTGCCGCTTCTTCGCCGGGTATCCCATCACCCCCGCCACCGAGATCGCCGCGCGCATGGCCATCCGCATGCCCCAGGTCGACGGCATATTCATCCAGATGGAGGACGAGATCAGTTCCATGAACTGCATACTGGGCGCCTCCTGGGGCGGGAAGAAGTCCATGACCGCCACCTCGGGTCCTGGCTTCTCCCTGATGATGGAGAACTACGGCCTCGGCATCATGATGGAGGTCCCCACCGTTATCGTCAACGTAATGCGCGGCGGCCCATCCACCGGCCTGCCGACCCTGGTCGGCCAGGGTGATGTCATGCAGACCAAGTGGGGCACCCACGGGGACATCCAGGCGATCGCCCTGTGTCCCCAGTCCCCCCAGGAGTGCTTCGACCTCACCATCAGGGCCTTCAACCTTGCCGAGCGCTTCCGCACACCCGTCGTGCTCCTCACCGACGAGTCGGTGGGCCACATGACGGAGATGGTCGAGATCCCTCCCCCGGGTAGCATCAAGCTGGTGGACCGGAAGAAGCCCCGGATGAAGCCGGAGAACTACCTCCCCTACGAGGGAGGCAAGGACCTGGTACCCCCCATGCCAGCAGCCGGGGATGGCTACAGGATCATCACCACCGGTCTCACCCACGACGAGCGCGGGTATCCAATAGTCACCTCCGAGACCCAGGAGAGACTCATCGATCGTCTTGACCGGAAGATCCTCGACTTCAAGGACGAGATCATCGACAACGAGGAGTTCCTCCTGGAGGACGCCGACGTGGTCGTCGTCACGTACGGCATCTCCGCCCGCCCCTCCAAGAAGGCCGTCAAGCTGGCCCGTCGGGACGGCATCAAGGCGGGCATGCTGAGGCTGCGCACCCTGTGGCCCTTCCCAGAGGAGGCCATTCAGGAGCTGACCGGTCATGTGAGGGGCATCGTGGTGCCCGAGATCAACCAGGGTCAGGTCGTCCTGGAGGTCCAGCGGGCCGTCTGCGGACAGACCGAGGTCAAGCACCTGGGCTGCGCGGGACGCATCCACCATCCCCGTGAGATCCTGAGCGCGATAGAGGAGGTGGAGAAATGACCACCGAGATGGTACACGACCCGGACAAGGTGCACACCTATCCCCGCTGGGAGTGGTTGAGAAAGGGACGCATGCCCCACATCTGGTGCCCTGGCTGCGGGCTCGGGTCGGCCACCTCCTACTTCATCGAGGCGGTGGAGAAGGCCAAGATCCCCCCGAAGAAGCTGGCCATCGAGTCCGGCATCGGGTGCACCGGGCGCATAGCCGGCTACCTCAACATCGACAGCTTCCACACCACCCACGGCAGGGCCATACCCTTCGCCACCGGGTTGAGCCTGGCCCGTCCCAAGTTGCGGGTCATCGTGTTCTCGGGCGACGGGGACCTGTTCGCCATCGGAGGGAACCACCTCATACACGCCGCCAGGCGGAACATGCACATGACGGTGCTGTGCGTGAACAACTTCAACTACGGGACGACCGGAGGTCAGCTGGGTCCCACCACCCCCCTCCACGCCCAATCGACCACCTCTCCATACGGCAACTACGAGCACCCCTTCAACCTGTCCCACGTGGCGTACGCCGCCGGGGCCACGTACGTGGCACGATGGACAGTGCTCCACGCC
>JAUVRF010000477.1 GCA_030597775.1 Methanobacteriota archaeon
CCTCCTCGGTGAAGGTATGGTCCCGCTGGGCGGAGTCCCCATCCACACTGTCCAGGTCCCTGTACCTGTCGGGGTCGTGCATCGCCTCGACCAGGACCCGCCCGTCCATATCGGCCGGGATGGGTAGTCCCTTTAGGGCAAGTACGGTCGGGGCCACGTCGTATATACTGACGGGGGCCAACCTCTCGCCCTTACGGACCTCGGGGCCGTTCATGATGAGGATGCCCTCCTCCCGGTGGACACCGGTCCACTCGTTGTGGTAGGTATCGGCATTGGCCCACAGCGTGCGCTTGTCGGACACGTGTGGCGATATGGTGTAGCCCAAGGCAGGGATGGCGATAAGGTCGGGAGCCTTGTCCAGGAACGGGCCGTCGTAGGCCTCCTCCCGCTTGTACACCCTGTCGATCACCTTCTCACCGGTCTCGGGATGCACGAGCTTCAGCAGGTCTCCCACCAGGCGGTCCCGGAGGTCCTCGTACTCCTGATCGTCTGCCACCAGGTCCCTGTTAATGTAGATCGGACCCTCCCCTTCCCCGTACACCCGGGTCTGCTCCCAGACGAAGAACTCCCTGCTCTCCAGCTCCTCCTTCATCGTCCGGTCCTGGATGCCTCGGAGACGTTCTTGTGACATGAACCTCTTCAGGATGGGCGTCAGGTGAAGCCTGTTGGCCAGGTTCGCGAACCGGGAGGTCCGTCCCCCTCCCTCCGTGGGGACCTTTTCCTGGCGCTTGATGTGCTCGTCCCCGAGCCATTCGTTTATGTAAAGGACCCCCTTCAGGTCGCAGAAGCCATGGTCCGAGAAGATGACCATGTGGTCCTCCGGACCCAGCCTCCCGCGCAACCTCCCGATGCGGGCATCGATCTGCTTCCATAGGGTCTCGATGGCGTCCTTGAACTCCCCCTTGCCCTCCTTCATCTGACGCCACGTGTAGTGCTGCACATCGTCGATCAGGAACACGGAGACCTGTACGAAGCCCGCGTCATCCATGTGCTCCTCGGCCAGATCGAACCGGGCGTCGATGAGGCGGGATATGGACCTGATCGCCCGCTTCGGGTCTATGTCAAGGAGGATCTCGGGGGCTATCCGCCATCCGTATCTCTTGACCAGATCGGCCTTCAGTTCCTTGGGGCATGTGTAATCGTCGTTCTCCAGGGCGGGTACTCCCGAGACGAAGATACCATGGAACTCCCTGGGAGGAGGGTAGGTCATGGGCTGGTTGATGACCACGCAGCGTTCTCCCGAATCGGCTATGTAGTCCCAGTGGTCCTTCCCGCGGAAGTCGGCCGATGACACGAAGGACATCTTGTGCGCCTTCCAGTCCATCTTGGTCCACCAGAAGGCTCCCAGCTTGCCGGGGTTCTTGCCGGTGGAATAGCACTTCCAGGCTGGCGAGGTCACAGCGGGTATGGTGCTCATCAGGTCTGCCGACGTACCGCCCTCCACGAGGGACGCAAGGTTCGGAAGGGAGCCGCTCTGGATGAACCTGTTCACCAGCTCCCAAGGAGCGCCGTCGATGCCAATGGCCACGACCTTTCCCATAACGCTGTCCCACCTTGTCCTCAGGGCCTCTTGAAACCCTACATGGTATTAAACCGTTTTCCGCTGGGTGGACCTGGACTTGGGAATGAGGGGGTCACTCCATGTAACCCAGCGCCCTTAGCTTGTCCACTGCCTCCTCGGAGTACTCGAGGTGACCGACCTCGGCGGTGTCGGCCTTCTCCAGGTAGTCCCCGATCATCCTCTCCAGCTCGGACACGTTGTGATGCGGTTCACCATAGACGAGGCGCCTCTCCGCCAGGGCCCGGACGCTGGCCTTGACATGGGACCGCCGCTCGCCGGACCCCAGTGTCCGCAGGTACGCACGCTGGAAATGGGAGGTTGGGACCTTGGCGTACTTGATGTTGAAGCGGAACAGCATCCTCGCGATGAAGGGGTTCATCTGGTGGCGGACGACCCCGCCATCCTTGTCCCAGGCGCTCCAAGCCCTGTACTGGAAGGTGGTCGAGGGTCGCTTGCCCCCTTCCGTCTGGACCTGCTTGACCTCCGAGTGGAAGTTGAGCCCCACTCGGGGCTTGGGCCCGTCACCCAGCAGGTCCACGCCGTCCAGGCCTGTAGGGACCTGCTCTCCAAGGATGCCGAGGATCGTGGGTAGGAGGTCAACCTGCCTCATCAGCTCAAGGTCCTTCAACCGCTGGTCTATCCGCTCGTCCAGGAAGACTGTGGGCACGTACACCAGCCCGGGGGAAGAGGGCCTTCCGTGGCCTGCCATTCCCCCATGCTCGCCCAGCA
>JAUVRF010000325.1 GCA_030597775.1 Methanobacteriota archaeon
CGGTGCCATCTTCTGCGGCTTCCCGATCATCACCGACCAGCCTCTGGAGGAGGAGATCCCCGACATGTTCGTGTACGAGCCGGACTACGACCAGATGGTGCAGCGCGCCATCGAGATCCGGCCCATCCACGTCAAGCTCAAGGAGATCGGCATCCCCGTGCCCTTCGGCCCCGCCTTCGAGGGCGAGTCCATCCGCAAGGGCGACATGTACTTCGAGGCCGGCGGCACCCGTACCCCCGCCTTCGAGATCGTCCACATGCGAGAGAACCGCGACGATGTGGAGGACGGGAAGGTCGAGCTCATCGGCCCGGACCTGGACGAGATCGAGGAGGGGGCGCGTATCCCCCTCGCCATCGTCGTCGAGGTCTACGGCAAGAAGATGCAGGATGACTTCGAGAGCGTGATCGAGCGTCGCATACACCAGTTCATGAACTTCACCAACGGCGGGTGGCACACAGGCCAGCGCGACCTGATATGGATCCGCATGTCGAAGGACTCCGTGGCCAAGGGTCTCCGGATCAAGCACATCGGGAAGATCATGCATGCCAAGATCAAGGACGAGTTCGGCGGGATCATCGACCGCGTCCAGGTGAAGATCATCACCGTGGAGGACGAGATGGAGAAGTACCTGCCCGCGGCCAAGGTCAAGTACGATGCCCGCGATGAGCGCATCTCCGGCCTGCTGGACGAGGCGGTGGACATATTCTACACCTGCACGCTGTGCCAGTCCTTCGCACCGAAACATGTCTGCGTTATCTCACCCGAGAGGCTGGGTCTGTGCGGTGCCATCAACTGGCTGGATGCCAAGGCATCCAAGGAGATCGCCCCGACGGGACCCAACCAGCCCATAACCATCGGCAAGTGCCTTGACCCGGTGAAGGGCGAGTGGGAGGGAGTGAACGAGCAGGTGATCCGCGACTCCCAAGGCAAGGTGGACAGGATCTGCATGTACACCATCATGGACAACCCCACCACCAGCTGTGGGTGCTTCGAGTGCATCATCGGGATCATACCCGAGGCGAACGGCATCATGGTGGTCAACCGCGAGTTCGGCGGCATGACCCCCGCGGGCATCAAGTTCTCCACCCTGGCCGGTTCGGTCGGCGGTGGCGAGCAGACCCCGGGCTTCCTGGGCGTCGGGCGCCAGTACCTCTATTCCAAGAAGTTCATCCCGGCCGACGGTGGTTTCCACAGGCTGGTATGGATGCCCAAGCAGCTGAAGGACTCACTGGAGGACCACCTCCGCAAGAGGTGCGAGGAACTTAGCACGCCCGATTTCTACGACAAGATCGCCACGGAGGAGGACGCCGAGACCTCCGAGGAGCTCCTCGAGTTCCTCACGAAGAAGGGGCATCCAGCGCTCACCATGGACATGATGTTCTAGGGCAAGCGTTAACATTCAATCAGGAGGAAGGATACGATGAAGGTCGAATGGCCTACTGAGAAGATACCAGGTACGATCGGGACGGTCGTCCTAGGCAAGACAGCGGAAGATGGAGGGACCCGCAAGGTGTCCTACACCATCGGGGGAGAGAGATCCATGCCCTTCATCCGCGCCGAGAACGGCACACCCAACAGACCTCGCATCGCCATGGAGGTGCACTCCGCCAAGCCCGATTTCAAGGCCACTGCGGCCGAGGAACTGGCAGGTGTCCTGGACGACCCTGTCGCCTGGGCGAAGGCCTGCGAGAACGATTGGGGGGCGGACCTTGTCTGCCTCAAGTTCACCGGGGCCAATCCCGACGGCGAGGACTGCTCCGTGGACGAGACCGCAGCCCTTGCCAAGGAGGTCCTTGGTGCAGTGGGTGTGCCCCTGATGTTCTACGGTTGCGGGGATGAATCGAAGGACTCCCAGATCATGTCCGCCATCGGTGACATGATCCGCCCAGAGGGTGCCGTCATCGGAGTGGCCGAGGCGGACAAGTACAAGCCCATGGCCGCCGCGGCCATCGCGTTCAACGCCCACCTTGTCTCATTCTCGAACCTGGACATCAACCTGGCCAAGCAGCTCAACATCCTTTTGCTCGAGTACGACTTCCCCGCGGAACGTATCATCATGGACCCCCTGCAGGGTGCCCTGGGTTACGGAGTGGAGTACAGCTTCTCCGTCATTGAGAGGATCCGCCTTGCCGCCCTCTCGGGCGACAAGACCATCCAGATGCCCATGATCTGCGACGCCTCTGTGGGCAACAACTACCGCGAGGCCTACGAACCCTCGGACATATGGGGAGATGCCAATACCCGGTCCATTCTCTGGGAGGGTGTCACTGCCATGTCCTCCTTGACCGGAGGGGCAGACCTGGTGATCGTCCGTTGTCCCAGTTCGACCAAGTATCTCAACAGGATGCTTGACCGCCTGATGGGAGGTGGTGACTGATGGGACTTAGCGCCATCGAGATCTACAAGTTGCTCCCAAAGACCAACTGTGGTGAATGCGGGGTCCCCACCTGTCTTGCCTTCGCGATGCAGCTGGCCAACATGAAGGTAGAGCTGTCCGCATGTCCCCATGTCGATGCTGCGGCCAAGGAGGCCCTGGGCGCCGCCTCGGCGCCGCCCATCAAGCTGGTGACCGTGGGTGACGGGGATGGCAAGCTGGAGCTGGGCGACGAGAAGGTCCTCTTCAGGCATGAGAAGACCTTCTACCACCCACCGCCCCTGGTTGGAGTCGTCGAGGACGGCTGGGACACCGATGCCATCAAGGCGAGGTCCGCAGACGTGAAGGCCCTTATCTTCGATCGTGTGGGTCGCGAGGAGGGCATGAACGCAGTTGCCGTCTGGCACACCACGGGAGACATGGCCGCTGCCGCCACCGCGGCAAAGGAGGCATCAGGCATGCCCCTGGTACTGATCGGCTCGGACGAGGGCGCTATGAAGGCGGCCCTGGGAGCTGTGGGTGGCGACAAGCCCCTGATCGTGTCCACCGAGGCCGGCTCGAACGCTACCATGGTGGCCCTGGCCAAGGAACATGGATGCCCGGTGGCAGTGGGCTCCGACGGAGGACTTGAGGGCCTGGCCGACGAGGTGAAGGCGGCCAAGGACGCGGGCGTCGAGAACATCGTCATGCTGATGCGAGGCGAGCTGGGCGACCTGTTCAACGACCTGGTCGCCGTCCGGAGGCTGGCCATCAACAAGAGCTTCCGCGAGCTGGGCTATCCGTCGATGACCATCATCGAGGGCGACGACGCGATCGAGACCCCGCTGGAGGCCGCGCCCCTACTCATCAAGTACTCGTCGATGCTGGTGCTACGCAACCACTCTCCCC
>JAUVRF010000115.1 GCA_030597775.1 Methanobacteriota archaeon
GACCTGAACATCGTCGTCCAATTCGACAGGTCGCCCCTGTACGACGAGACCAATGGGAACTGGTCGAGTACCCGTCGATACCTGGTCACCTCCGACACCGACCCGGACCTCATGAACAGCCAGCTGATCGAGGACATGGGCGAGGTGAACATGGGCAACGCCGACCGCCTACGTGACTTCGTGGTCTGGGGCGTTGCCAACTATCCCGCGGAAAGGACCTACCTGGACGTGTGGGGCCATGGCGGTGGCTGGCGGGACGGGACCTGCAACGATTACACCTCCGGTTCCGCCATCGACACCGACGAGCTGGGCACGGCCCTGGCCGAGGCCGAGGCCCTCACGAACACCACCCTGGCCGGCCTTGGTTTCGACCAATGCCTTATGGCCCAGATGGAGGTCTTCTACGAGATCAAGGCGAGGGCCGACGTCCTCGTGGGCGCCGAGAGCCTCATTCCCTCCGAGGGGTACAACTACACCCGCGTCATGGAGGCCCTCGCGGCCGACCTGGATATGGACGCCCACGGTCTGGCCGATCTGATAGTCACGGCCTTCTTCGACGAGTACGGATACGACCACGAGCGGACCCACTCCGCGGCGGACGCCGAGGCGCTGGACGCAGGCCTCGCTCCCGCCCTCACCCAGCTGGCGCAGGTCCTCAGGGGGAAGGCGGACACCCTCTATGACGAGATCAAGCTGGCCCGGGACCTCACCCAGACCTACTCGACCACCGACTACCTGGACCTCGGCAACTTCACCGAGCGCCTTCTGTTGATGCTGCCCGAGAACGTGACCGCGTTACGTGCGATACGGCAGGCCACCATAGAGGTGCAGGAGAACGTATCCCTCGCGGTGATCTCGGAGGACCATGGAATCGGCAGGAGCGGTTCGACAGGCCTGTCCTTCTACTTCCCCAGGTACGGACCCTCCTGGAGCTATGCCAACATCCAGATGAGCCAAGAGCAGCGATGGGACGAGTTCCTGGATGCATTCTTCGACAGGAAGGACCGGCCGAACGAGGCCCCCACGATCGTCGTGGAGGGCCCCCATGCGGATTCCGTGGTGGGACTTGAGTTCCAGTTGAGCGGGACGGCCAATGACACCGACGGGAACATCAGCACCATCGAGTGGAAGTTCGACCGGGACAAGTGGCGGTCCTCAACGGCATCCGACGAGTGGTCCGTCAATGTTTCGACCGAGGGACTGCGACCCGGGCTCCACCGCATCAGCGTCCGTTCCCGGGACGACTCCGGAGATTACTCCCGGGAGGTCCAATTCCTGCTGAACGTGGAGAGCCGTGGCCTCCAGGTGACCATCGCGCCCGAGGAGACCCGCACCTATGCAGGAGGAGCAGTGGGGGTGAACCTGACCATCTCGGCCTTCGGAGACGAGGGTGGGATGGCAGGGCTCGAGGTCTTCTCGCTTCCCCTCGAGTGGACCGCGGACCTGCCCTTCACTCAGGTCGACCTCGATCCGGAGGGGGAGTCGATGGGTAGCCTCGAAGTGACCGTCATGGGCGTTCCCGCCAACGGCATCTACGAGGTTGTGGTCAGGACCTGGATGATGGACGCCCCCCTCATACAGGCCTTCGGCCGACTGGAGGTCAACGTAACGGATCGCAAGGCGGACCTGGTCGCCGAGAGCATCACCTTCGACCCGGCCGAACCCGAGGAGGGCCAGACCGTCAGGATCGACTTCTCCATCAAGAACGCGGGCCTGCTGGACGCATCCGCAGTCTTCAGTAAGCTCCTCCACCGGCAGTACGGAGGCGATTCTTGGGGCGAGCATGTACTTACGACCAATTCCATCACCAACTTGGCCGTTGGTTGGAGCCTCGGGTTCTACGTCGAATGGACAGCGACCATCGGTTACCACGAGTTCGTGCTCATCGTGGACGTGAACGAGACGGTGCCGGACCTGGACCGTTCCAACAACCGGCTCAAAGACATATTGATCCACGTGGGCTACGGGGTGGACCTGTTGGTCCAGCCCACCGACATCGAGACGGCCCCGGGAGAGGTAGAAACGTTCAACATCACGATAACGAACGTCGGTAACCTGGCCGATGTCCTGATGCTCAAGGTCATGAACAACAGCCTGGGATGGACCACCGTCCAGAACGAGTCCATGTTCAACCTGGCCCCCGCGCAACCGGCGGTCGCCAACCTGAGGGTTTGGGTACCCGAGGACGCTCCCGGCGGGAGCCTCGAGGTGATCTCGCTCAGGCTATGGTCCTCCCAGGACAACTTCAAGTTCCAGGAGTTGAACTTGAGCCTGCTGGTCCCCGAGGTCTTCGGGGTTACGGTGGACCAGGACAAGCAAGGGGGAACCTTGCAACCCCAGGGGACGGATTCGTTCAACATCACGATACAGAACGATGGCAACGGGTTCGAGAACTACACGCTGGACTACATCCGACAGACCGAGCACTTGCTCGTCAACGCCGTCCACGACGTCGTGGAGGTGGGGCCTGGCTGCTCCACCGTCGTCGAGGTGTTCTACTCCACCCTTGGCACGAACGTGGGCGGTAGGACCTTCGTCCTCGAATTCCAAGTGCGGTCGGAGGACGATCCCACGAACGTCACCACGGTCTCGTTCGATGTGACCGTGCAGCGCGTGTTCGGACTGACCGCGTCATTCGTGGACGAGGACCTAGAGGGCCTTCCCGGACAGACCCTTGACCCATATCTCATCATCAGCAACGACGGCAACTACCAGCTCAGCCTGGAGGTCATCGTGCAAGGACCCGAAGAGCTCATCGAGGCGGGCACCGTGCTGGAGGAGACCGTCGATGGTGGAGACTCCGGGACCCACCTCATAGTGCTCCACCTGAAGGCCCAGGTACCGATGGGCGTGTACACGCTCTCCATCCTGGTCCAGGAGATCTCCTCTCCCGGGAACAGCACCGTGACCGAGGTGCCTATCGAGATCCTCAGGACCGACGACCCGTCCATCTCCCTGAACGCGTCCGACGATGACCCCCTGTCACCAGGGAGCCACTGGATAGCCTATCTTCTCCTGAGGAACGATGGCAACCACCCGGAGACCTTCACGCTCAATGTTACGGGAGCGCCCAAGTGGATGGTGGTCCACCTGGCCTCCTCCGAGGTCACATTGCCTGCCTACGGGGACATCCTGGTCACCATCAACGTGTCCCTCAAGGGAGAGGGCATGGACGCCCCGGACTCCATCATGCTGGTCGTGACCGCCACGCCGACGAACCGGTCGGGGGTGGCACCCAAGGCGGTCCTGGACGTCCCACTGGACGTACCAGAGGTCCCAGAAGAGGGCCTCCCGTGGTGGCCATACCTGGCCCTGACGCTGGTGCTCGTCGCAGTGGTTGTCGTGGGTCTTATGGTCTGGATGCGAAGGCGGTGAGCCTGGGCCTAGGTCTTGACCAGTTCGAAGCCGTCCTTGTCGAACAGCAGAGGGAAGTATCCCCGCTCGTGATGGGTCTTACGCATCTTGACAACGCCCATGAAGAGGTTGACGTTGCGCTCATCGCGCTCCATGTCAAGATGTATGATCCCGTCGGAGAGGAAGCTCTCCACCTCGTACGTCCCGAACTCGGATTCGGAAGCGCCCGTCACCTCCGAGACCAGGAAGGTGGTCATCTTGAGGTCACGGAGGCTCTCGAAGAAGTGGAACAGCTCGGTCCTCAGATTCTCGAAGTTGGACAGGGTGTAGAGGGCGGGCAGGGAGTCGATGACGACCAGGGAACAGCCGAAGGTCTCCTTGTAGCTCCGCAGCTGGGTCCTCAGGGTCTCCATCCAATCTATCTGCTTGGTGGACTGACCTGCGGAGCCATGCACGACCTTGCGCAGCTTCCCGAGGTCTACGATGATGATGTTGTCCATCTCGGTGACGTCCATCCCCAGGCCGATCATGTGCTCGAGCAGGCTCTGCCGGTTCTGCTCCAGGGAGATGTACACTCCACGGCGTCCCTCCGTGAGGGCCTGGTTGTAGATGATGGAGAAGCAGAAGCTGGACTTCATCGAGCCCGCCTTGCCCGCGACCAGGACCACACTGTTCTTGGGGACTCCGCCCTCGAGGCGCTCATCGAGGCCCTTGACGAAGGTCTTGACCCTGTCCTTCTCGGTCAAGCGTGAGATCTTCGTTGCGAACTTGGTCTCCACCATGCTATCCTCTCCATGCTCAGTAAGGTCCCCCAGAACGCTCTGGGTGCCCCTGATTGACGCAGGGGGCCTGTCGTTTAAATAGCTTTGCGCCCTATTTTCAGCCTTTCGAACACGCCCATCTGGGGGATACTGGCTACCCCTCCTAAGCGACCTCGATTCCATGTTATTCTAACGTATAATTGTAGGCAAAGGATTATATCACGAAGATGCTGTTGTCTTCAATCAAGAGAGTGGGACTGCCAGTACTATTTCAAAAAGGTGACAAGAATTGGCCGAAAAGGGCAAGGAAGGGGACCTCAAGAGGCGGGTCGTCGTCAAGAAGGTAGCGGTTGATTCTGCAAAGGAGCCAGTCAATTCACCCCTGCCCCCGCACGCCAAGAAGGTCCATAAGAAGGTGGTCGCCAAGGTCCCCGCCAACGAGACGACCCAGGTCCGCAAGGTCACCCCCCGACCAGCCAATCAGACGGGCCAGAAGCAGGTGGTCAGGAAGACGGTCGTTACCCGACAGGTCGAGGGCGAGGCACCCCCAAAGCAGGTGGAGCGGGTCGTCGTCCGACACAAACGAAGGGAGCCCGTGCCCACCAGCCCGGACCAGCTCGAAATGGGGTTCAACTATCTCATAGAGGAGACCCAGCCCAAGCGTTCCTTCGAGTTCTTCAAGGCCAAGGTGAGCAAGGGCGCCAAGGGCCTCTGCATCTCGACATCGTATCCCAAGAAGATCATCGAGGAGTACGGCCTCCACGGCACTACGGTGTACTGGCTCTCCGAGCTGGAGTTCGATAACCAGTCCCTGCATCCCCGAAGGCTCGACTTCGAGGTCACCCGGGCCATCCAGAACTTCGTGAAGTCGAATCCGTCAAGCCTCCTGATCATCGACGGTGTGGAGTTCCTTATCCTCATCAACGGTTTCGAAAGGGTCATGACATTCATCAAGAAGATGAACGACATCATGTCCGCCACGGCATCCACTCTCATCACGCCCATCAACCCTTCAGCGCTCTCCGAGGAGAAGCTATCGATCACCGAGAGGGAGTTCGACAGGGTGTACAAGTTCGTCAGCCGATAAGGGGGTCACTCGAGGATGCTACCAGTTCCGATAATCATAGTCAACCTGAAGACCTACTCCATGACCCGTGGACAGGGAGCCTTGGAGATCGCCCGGGCCCTGGAGGAGGTAGCGGTGGAGACCGGGACGGCCTTTGCGGTCGCACCCAACGCCTTCGACGTGCGTCTCCTCTCAGAGCAAACCTCCCTGCCGGTCCTGGCCCAGCACGTGGACGCGGTGATGGAGGGGAGCCACACCGGCCACCTGACCCCCGAGGCTGCCCTGGCCGCGGGGGCTGTTGGATCCTTGGTCAACCACAGCGAGTGCCGGCTCAGACTTGCCGACATCGAGCATGTGGTGGAGAGGCTCAGAGGATGCCACATGGACTCCGTGGTCTGCACCAACAACGCAACCGTGTCCCGGGCAGCCGCATCCGTCCACCCCGATTTCGTGGCCGTCGAGCCCCCCGAGCTCATAGGTGGTGACATATCCGTTACCGCCGCGAACCCGGAGGTGGTGTCCTACTCCGTCGAGATGGTCAAGGACGTGGCTCCGGAGGTCAAGGTGCTCTGCGGGGCCGGGGTCAAGTCGGGGGAGGATGTGAGGATAGCTCTTCAGCTGGGGACGGACGGGGTCCTCTTGGCGTCCGGCGTGGCCCTCGCAGAGGATGTGAGGGTGGTGGCGAGGGACCTTGCATCCGGTGTCCTGTAGGACATCCAACGCCTGTCCAGTGCCCCACCGATACCCTTTTCTACCCCAAGCGACTTCCCTGCTTCCGCCAAGGCCAAGAAGGTTCGTAAGGACGGTGAGAGGAAGGAGGAGAAGAAGGTCGTCTTCGAGCCTCCAGAGTTCAACGAGCGGGAGTACCTGACCGAACAGCTGTACAGCCTGAGGCTCAACCTGCTCTTCGTCCTCATGGGGATCCCCATGGGCTTCCTCTGGGCGAACATCGCCGCCTTGACCGGTTCTACGATACTCGGTCTGGGCATCGTCATCGGTGTGTATTCGGGGGCCGTCTACGGACTCAGGTTCGGCATGGGTATCGACCTCCTCACCGGTCCCCAGACGACCATCGCGAGCACCTTCCTGCTGTTCCTCTTTACGCCCCTGCCCTTCTCGGCGCTCTTCTCCACCCC
>JAUVRF010000348.1 GCA_030597775.1 Methanobacteriota archaeon
CGGAGGGATACTCGACGGCGACCCGGAGGCCGTGCGCGATGACCTCACCGAGGGCTACGCGCGAAAGGGCGAGGAGGCCGGGGCCAGCAACATAGAGGCCTGCGGGCAGGGCTACGTCATCGGCGTGGGCGTCATCGGAGGGATACTGGACGCCGACCCGGAGGTAATCCGCGATTACCTCACCGAGATATTCGCGCGAAAGGGCGAGGAGGTCGTGGCCAGCAACATAGAGGCCTGCGAGCAGGGCTACGTAATCGGCAAGCAGTACGTGGAGGATGGGCTCATCACGGCCGACTTTCCGAAGGACCCCTCGATACGGGAAGAGGTGCTACTCAACGGGGCCGAGGCGGTGGCCACCGGTGCCATCGCCGGCGGCTGCAACGTGATAACCTCGTACCCGATGTCCCCATCCACGGGAGTGTTGACCTTCCTGGCCAAGCAGGCCATGGAGTTCGACATCCTTGCGGAGCAGGCGGAGGACGAGGTGGCCGCCATCAACATGGCCCTGGGTGCATGGTACGCGGGCGGCAGGGCGTTGGTGACGACCTCGGGAGGAGGTTTCGCCCTCATGGTGGAGGGCGTGAGCCTGGCCGGCATGATCGAGACCCCCGTCGTCATCCACCTGGCCCAGCGACCCGGTCCCGCCACCGGCCTGCCCACCCGCACGGAGCAGGGAGACCTCAATCTGGTCCTGTACGCGGGCCACGGCTCTTTCCCCCGCATCATCCTGGCTCCCGGTGACATCCACCAGGCCTTCCACCTGACCCGTCAGGCCTTCGATCTGGCCGACCGGTTCCAGGTCCCGGTCTTCGTGCTCACCGACCAGTACTTGATGGACACGTATTACAACACGCCTCCCGTGGACATGGACTACCCCGCCCCGGAGAGCCACGTGGTCACGACGGGCCCGGACTACAAGCGATACGCCATCACCCCCGACGGCATCTCGCCCCGGGGCATACCCGGAATGGGCGATGGCCTGGTGAAGGTGGACTCCGACGAGCACACGGAGGACGGTTCCATCACCGAGGACCTCGATGTACGCAACCAGATGGTGGAGAAGCGCCTGCGGAAGGCCGATGCGATGATGGGGGCCGTGATCCCTCCAGATGTGATCGGTCCAGGGAACGCTCCCCTCCTTGTGATCGGCTGGGGTTCCACCTACCGGGTCATCCGTGAGGCGGTCGGGAACATAGGAGGCGAACGCATCGCCTTCATGCACCTTCAGCAGGTCTATCCCCTGCCCCCCGAGGTCGAGACCAGGATCGATTCGGCCCAGAGAACGGTCATCATCGAGGGGAACGCCACATCCCAGCTGGGAAGGCTCATCCGCTCCGAGACGGGGATCCACATCCCCGACCGGTTGCTCAAGTACAACGGCATGCAGTTCTCCGTGGAGGAGGTCCAGGCCTATCTCGAGGGCGTGCTCGAGGAGGTGGGCTGACATGGTGGCACCCGAGGAGTTCGACATGGGCGACATCGACATCGCCTGGTGCCCGGGTTGCGGCAACTTCGCCATCCTCAAGGCCCTCAAGAGGGCTCTGGCGGAACTGGGCAGGGAGCCCGGCGACGTGGTGATGGTCTCCGGCATCGGCCAGGCCGCCAAGATACCCCAGTACCTCCGGTGCAACTACTTCAACGGGCTCCACGGCCGAGCGCTCCCGCCTGCCACTTTGATCAAGTCCGTGAACCCCCGCATGACCGTGGTGGCAGAGTCGGGGGACGGGGACATGTACGGCGAGGGCGGCAACCACTTCATCCACACCATACGCAGGAACGTGGACATAACCAACATCGTACACGACAACATGGTGTACGGGCTGACCAAGGGACAGGCGTCCCCCACCAGCATGATGGGGTTCCGAACGCCGGTGCAGGTCGAGGGAGCTATTCTGGAACCCTTCAACCCAATGGCGGTCGCCATCTCCCTGGACGCCTCCTTCGTGGCCCGGGTCTACTCCGTGGACGTCGACCGCACGGTGGAGGTCCTCAAGCAGGCCATAGCTCACAAGGGCTATGCCCTGGTGGACGTCCTGCAGCCCTGCGTGACGTTCAACAAGGTCAACACCTACGAATGGTTCCGGGAGAACTCATATTACCTAGAGGATTCTCATGACCCCGAGGACCGGGTGGAGGCTTTCCGCCGGGCCTCCGAGAAGGACCGGCTACCCCTCGGAGTTTTCTACGTGAACCCGGGCAAGAGGTCCTTCGAGGAGAACCTGGGTGTGTACGCCACCGACGACACCCCCGTTCACCAACGGCCATTGGACAGGCGGGAACGCCTGGACGGCCTCCTCCGGTCCATGAGATGAACAGAAAGAGGAGGTTTGACGATATGAACATGGAGATAGGCGGCGATGCCCCGGCCTTCTGCGCGAAGGACACGTACGGGAAGGAGCATTGCCTGGAGGAGTACAACGGGAAGTGGGTCGTCCTTTACTTCTATCCGAAGGACAACACCCCCGGGTGCACCATCGAGGCGGTGGACTTCACCGCCCGCAAGGGCGAGTTCGAGAACGTCGGCGCAGAGGTCATCGGCGTCTCTGGCGATTCAGAGAAGAGCCACCAGAAGTTCACCGACAAGCACAAGCTCGAGATCACCCTCCTTTCGGACCCGGAGCACGAGATCATGCTGTCATACGGGGCCTGGAAGGAGAAGAGCATGTACGGAAAGACCTTCCTGGGCATACACAGGAGCACCGTGCTCATCGACCCCGAGGGCAAGGTGGCATACCACTGGCCGAAGGTCAGGGCCAAGGGCCACGCGGACCAGGTCAAGGAGAAGCTGGCGGAATTGCAGGGTTGAATCCTGACGGTAAGGATCGTTGGCGGGTTTCCCTGAAGAATTCGTTGCGTAGTATCCAATTATTACATTTTCAAGGCCGCAGAACCTCGACCTAGCTCCCTTCCATCGGGGGATTCGTTTTGCGTTTACGACGATGGTGGAGAAGTAGTATGGATAATACGAAAGCGAAGGCAATCAGTAAGATTATCGGGAAGGTCGCCATATGGCTTTCCTCTGGATCGTAGATAAGC
>JAUVRF010000541.1 GCA_030597775.1 Methanobacteriota archaeon
GGTGGACCGAGTGTCGACCGATACCGCCGTTGAGAACGGCCACATCATCTCGCCTGCATCGCCCGGTGCTCGGGGACCTCTCGCGAGGTCCCCTGCGCAGGACAGGGTCGGTGGGGGGACACGGCCCGCCATACTGTCACGATGGCGCGCTGGGATGAGCCGAGTGTTCGGGGAAGGCCGTTATAAAAAGGTGTCGATCACATTCGTAACCATTTAAATAGGTAGTTCGGATCTGTTCGACACGTGTATAAAGGGTACTCCCAGGCGTCGGCCCCACCATCGCCCCCCGTGAGTGTCAATCCATAGATGGACGCTTATGGCCGAACGTGTGCGCCTATACATGGACACCTATATAAAGGATGACCTCCATAAGTGCACACATGGACAGGTTGTTGCACAGGTTCAATCCCTGGTGGACAGAGGACTTCCACCCCTCGGCCATACCCCGTCAGCGCTACCAGCACCAGCTGATGTCGTTGGTCGACACGAGGGACGTCGTCCTGGTCACAGGGCTCAGGCGCGTGGGGAAGACCACACTGCTGTACCTCACCATCGAGAGGCTCCTTGAGAATGTACCGGCGGGCAGGATCTTCTACGTCTCCCTCGACCACATGGGCCTCCGGGACCACACCATCCTCGAGATAGTGGAGGAGTATCGCAGGATCAACAGACTGAAGCACAACGAGATGGCGTACCTCTTCCTCGACGAGGTGCATCTCAAGGAAGACTTCGAACTTCAACTCAAGAACCTGTACGACGAGGGGAACACCAAGGTATTCGCTTCCGGGTCCGCCAGCCTCGAGATAACGATGAGGTCCCCACACCTGACGGGGCGACAACGACTGGTCCCCGTCCATCCCCTTGACTTCAAGGAGTTCCTGGCCTTCAACGAGGTAGAGGTGTCCCCCGCAGACACCCACCTCCTCGCGGAGCTGGCGGAGGACCACGTCAGGTACGGGGGCATGCCCGAGTACGTTCGGACGCGGGACATGGGCTACCTCCAGTCTGTGTTGGACACCATCCTCTGGAGGGACGTGGCGGGAAGACACGAGATCCGGAACAGGGAGATGCTGGCTGACATGCTGGCGCTGGTGGCTCAGAGCGTGGGCTCACCCCTGAGCACCCGGAAGATCTCCAAGGTCCTTGGCGTCTCGACCGAGACGGTGAGCAGGACCATCGACCTCTTCGTCGAGGCGAACCTCATCCACCGGACGGAAAAAGAGGGCAAGTTGTCAGAGAGGAAGGCCTCACCGAAGAAGATGTACCTGGCTGACACGGGCCTCTTCTCCATCCTCACGGAGGGCGTCAACCTCGGCGCCATGGTCGAGAACGCCGTGTACCTCGCGCTGATGAGGACCGGCAGGGTGAGGTACCACCTGGCATCCGGGAGGGAGGTGGACTTCATCGCGAGGAACACAGCGTGGGAATCCAAGTACAAGACCAGGATCACGGAGAAGGACCTGGTCAACCTCAAGGGTCTCAAGGGACCCACCAAGAAGGTCGTCATCACCAGGGATGTGGAGGGGAGGGAGGACGGGATCGACCTCCTGCCTCTCTGGAGGTTCCTGACGCGAGCGGCCGAGGGCGCCGGGTAGGCGCACCGGATCGATGGCGGGCGGCCTCGAGGTGGGCGGGTCCACTGATGAGATGCTGCTCCTCGAGGGAGATGGTCCAGTGAGGTACACGGGACGGGACATACACCGGACTTGCGTGCGATTGTAAGTTGAGGCGCGGGGAGGGTTGTTCGAGGTTCGGACCATTCGTTGAGCGACTGGTCATGAAGTTGATAGTACCGTCCGTACTGCCGCGATATCACTTGTCTCGTTCGGATTCGCTGTACTCGTACCTTACGAAAAAATGAAGATGAGTTGCCTCGTACGGAACAATGTGAGCCAGTGCCTCTTCTTTCGAGGCGAAAATAACTTGCGACGTGCGTCA
>JAUVRF010000183.1 GCA_030597775.1 Methanobacteriota archaeon
CACCCCTCCCCTCGTGGTGTTCTCGGACCCGTTCCCCGGGACCCCCTTCTCCCATCGGTCCATTGTCCTGTCCGGCTTCGTGGTCATCGACGATGGCACGGCCATCTTCCAGGTCCTGGTGGAAGGTCTCCTGGCCCCCGTGGACGCCAGGGGGAGGTTCAACATGACCGTCACCCTCACCGTCGAGGGGGCCAACACCTACCATGTGGAGGCCATCGACCTGGCGGGCAACCGGGACACCGACGAGATCACCCTGTTCCTGGACCTCACCGCTCCCGTCATGGAGCTCGAACCCATCCCGGCCCTCACCAACGTCCAGGAATTGGTGGTCACCGGATCGGTGCTCGACGAGTTCGAGGTGACCGTCACCCTGGGTGGTGACCTGGTCGCGACGCTGACCAGCGGGACCTTCACGACCACCGTGATCCTCTCCCTGGGCACCAACCATCTCCTGTTCGAGGCCGGGGACACCGTCGGGAACCGGGTGGAGGCCAGGTACACCGTGGTCCTTGACACCATCGTGAACGGCACCATCTCCAAGCCCCTCAACGGTGCGAAGGTCACCCAGGGGCTGGTCTATGTCGAGGTCCAGACGGACCCCTTCACGTGGGTCAGGATCCGTGACCACACGGACTGGGCCATCGCCAGGGAGAACGGGACCCTGGAGCGCTCGTTGACCCTGGAGGAACCGGGAGAGTACGAGCTGGTGGTGGAGTTCCGTGACCGGGCCAACAACACCCTGGTGCGGGCCATCGTGATCCACCTGGTGGAGAAGGAGGAGTCCGAGGAGGGAGGGGTTCCTGGCTGGTTGTGGTGGGCCCTTCCGGCCGCCGTCATGATCGGGGTCGCCGCCTACGTCCTCGGGAGGGGCCGCTGGCCGCGGGAAGGGAACGAGGAGCCGTGACCCGAGATCCCGCGCCGACCCCGTTTTCACGGTTCCATAATAACACCATTATACCTGGCCCCGTGGAAGCTCTGGCTAACCCCCCGTATCCATTCACACGACTTGGAATCGGCGGCCAACCCTTTTATACCGTCAGCTAGAACTCGAACTGTCCAACCGATGGTCTGGACAACGACCCGACCCTACCGTTGAATGTACCGCGAAGAGGCGAGCTTCATGGAACCCGTTCCGATATTCAAAGGGCTCAAGCGCCCGAACATGCGAAAGATAGTGATCTGGACCGTCATGATCCTGATGCTGGTGAGCTCACTGGCCGTGCTGCCCCAGGAGGCGGCCGCCCAGGCTCCGGGCAACAAGGACATCACGTTCTACTTTCAGAACTGCACCAGCGCCAAGCAGGTGGGTGCTATATCCACCATGCGGATCATGAACACCACACTTGGCAACAACCTGAACATGACAACACCAACGGCCAAGGCGATCCAGACCGACTGGTACCTGTACCCGGTGCTGGCGGACGATACCGCCATAAGCGGCAATGTGACCGTTCACATCAATGTCCTGCGCCTCGGCGTAAGCCAGGCTGTCACTCTCCGGTTCTGGTTGTACGACATCGATGGGAGCGGTACCGTTATCGCCACCATCGCATCAGGCTCCCGCGGTCTGAACTTGCTCTCCACCTGGTCGGAGTACAGCGTCAGGGCCACCAACGTGGCATTGTACAACATAAGCAAGGGCCACACCATGCGGCTATACTTCGAGCTGGACGGAAGCTCGTCCAACACCTACAGTATCGCATTCGGTGATTCCAACTACAAGTCCCGTATGGTCATCGAGATGTACGATTACGTCCGCGTGAACAACGTGAACACCCTTGATTATCAGCGGACGTCGATGACCGTCTTCAGCCAGCTGACGGACAACAAGACGATGTACCTCGCCGCCAACCTGACCGACCCCTACGGCGGGTACTACATCGCCCTGGTCAACGCCACCGTGGTGGCCCCCAACGGCACCACCGTCGTCGACGATGTTAAGATGAGCAAGACCAAGGGCTTCTTCAACTCCTATTACAACGAGTACGAGTACGAATGGAACTACTCGGGCTACCCCACCGGCCAGTACAACCTGACGGTGAACGCCGTGGGCTGGACCGGTTACTACGCCCGGTTCCCCACAGACCCCGGCGACACCACTTACGGAGGTCACCTGGAATCGATGACCGTGAGCTTCTGGATCGGGGGAATGCCCCACGACGTGACCATCAACGTCACCGACGACCTGGACGCTGTCCTGCCTGGTGCACTGGTCATGATGGGGCCATCCGCTGGTATCACCGATGCAGGCGGCCAGGTGGTCCTGAGGATATCGAACAGCACTTACGATCTTGAGATCTACTGGCAGAAGGTGCTGGTCTACGACCAGACCCACACGGTGCTCAACGACACCTGGATCGATGTCAAGGTGGCGGTGTACTCGCCCACCATCATCTGCGTCGACGACGTCGGGGACCCTGTCTTCGACGCGGTCGTCTTCACCTTGCACCCCAACGGCACCTTGATGGCCCAGTCCTGGAGGACGGACGCGACGGGCTCCATCGATTGGGCCACCATGGCCGGAGGCGACTACCGCCTTTCCGTGCTGTGGATGGGCGTGGAGGTCTACAACGACACCCTCACCCTGAATGGCCAGGGCCCCTTCACCATAACCCTCAAGGTCTACCAGCTGGACATCCAGGTGGTCGACTCCATCGGGGACGGCCTCGAGCTGGCCCAGGTGGTCATAACCAACACCACCAACGGCATCGTGGCCGATTCCAAGCTCACCAACTTCACCGGTTACACGACCAGCAAGGTCCCCATAGGATCGTACGACTTCAGGGTCTACTGGCGTAACGAGCTGGTGTTCGACATCCTCACCGACCACCTGGTCGACGCCTCTGGATCCCTGGTCCTGCAGGCTCGCATCTACGCGGTCAACCTCACCGTTGTCGACGCCAGCGACCTGCCTTTGACCAACGCCCGGGTGGTCGTGGGCTTCACCATCTCCGGTCAGGTGCACGATTTCGGCACCACCGACGACACGGGGACCCTGCGGACCCGGCTGCCCGTGGGCTACTACGACTTCTGGGTGTACTGGAAGGATGTGCTCGTCAACGAGACCAATGCCTTCTACTTCGACGGCACCGCCCAGCACACCATCCACGCCTCGGTCTACTGGGTGGACGTTCATGTCCAGGACACCGAGAACGTGTCGGTCGTCTCCGCCCTGGTGACCCTCAGGCACTCCGATGGCCTGGACTTCGGGACCGTGGCCACGGACGACGATGGCAACACCACGTACCGCCTGCCCATCGGTGACTACCGGCTCACGGTCGCCTGGAAGGAAACCCTCGTCTACGACGCCAACCGGCTCATCGACTCCCAGGACCCGATCACCCTCACCGTGGCCATCTTCTACCTGCGCCTGCACATCATCGACTCGCGGGACGTGGCCGTGGAGGGAGCCCTGGTGGCCACCGTCAACGACTCCTCCGCCGCCATCGTGGGAAGCAGCGTCACCGACGATGATGGGGACATCACCCACCGGGTGCCAATGGGCACCTACAGGGTCCAGATCGTCTGGCAGGAGGCCGTCGTCTACGAGAGGGACATGGTCGTGGACCACAACGAGCCGATCAACCTTACCGTGGCGGTGTTCTACGTGGACATCCACGTGGAGGACACCCTCGGTGCCCCCCTGGAGGGCGCGATGATATCCTTCGTCAACATCACCAGCGGTCGATCGATGGGCATCCAGGCCACCTCCGACGATGGCAACGTATCGTACCGCGCGCCCATCGGCGACTACCAGTTGCTGGTGACATGGAAGGAGTCCATGATCCACAAGAGCGACGAGCGGGTGGACACCGACCGGGCCCTTGTGGTGGTCGCCGCGGTCTACTACGCCTTCATCACCGCCGAGGACACCACCGGCGAGCCCCTTTCGGGTGCCCAGATCACCGTCACCAATCCCGTGACCGGAAGGATCATGGGCAGCCAGACCACCGACTCGGAGGGCAATGCAACCTACAGACTGCCCATGGACAACTACTCGTTCGAGATAATCTGGCTGGAGACCGTGGTCTTCAAGGCCATACTGTTCGTGGACAACAACGAGCCCATGGTCCTGGTGGTCAGCGTCTACTACGCCGAGGTCCACGTGGAGGACTCCACCGGCGAGCCCCTGGAGAGTGCCCTGGTGACCTTCACCAACGACACCTCCGGCCGGCAGATGGGAGAGCACACCACACCGGACGACGGCATCGTCACCTTCAGACTGCCCATCGGTTACTACGACATCGAGGTGGTCTGGCAGGAGGCCGTCGTCTGGAACGAGGTCTACCGGCTGGAAAACAACGAACCCCTGGTCATCACGGCCAACGTGTACTAAGCCGAGCTGCACGTGGTGGACTCCACCGACGTGCCCTTGGAGAGCGCCCTGGTCGTGTTCACCAACGACACCTCCGGGCGGTTGATGGGCGAGCGCACCACCCCCGAGGACGGCATCGTCACCTTCAGGCTGCCCATGGGCACCTACGATGTGGTCGTCGTGTGGCAGGAGGCCGTTGTCTGGCACCAGGTCCGTCTGCTGGACGACAACGTTCCGTGGGACGTGACCACCAACGTGTTCTACGGAGAGCTGCACATCATGGACTCCATGTCAGTAGCGCTGGAGACCGCCCTTGTGAGCCTCACCAACACCACCTCGCTGAGGCCGATGGGGGACCGGACCACCGGCAACGACGGCATCGTGATCTACCGGCTGCCGATGGGCGTCTACACCGTCCAGGTGCTCTGGAAGGATACGTTGGTCCACAACGACTA
>JAUVRF010000159.1 GCA_030597775.1 Methanobacteriota archaeon
ACCTCCTCGCCGGTGGAGTTGTGCAGCGCCCACCTCAGTTCGTCGATGCCGGTGCCGTAATCACCCACGGCCCCCCACAGATGCACCCGGGGTTCGGTGACGATGAGAGAGACCGCGGGGTCGAGGCTGACCCATGGACTGGCATCGTCGTGGAACACCAGTTGGAATGGACCCTCCTCCCACGGGTTGAGGGTGTCCAATGCCTCGAAGGTATGGTCGTCGATGTACAGGGAGGTCTCCACTTCGGTGAAGGCCACGTATGTCTCGTTTCCCTCATCGTCCATCGTCCACTCCAGGCGCGGGATGAGGGGTCGATCCTCGGAGCCGACCCTCCATTCCGTGGGCGGGATCGGCTTGGCCCGCTTGGCGTTGAATATGTAGAGGAACACCAGGCCGTCCGTGCTGGTGTCATCGGTGTCCCAGTTGACTGCGTCGATCTCGAGGTGGCGCTCCACGTTGATGATGGCGGGCCGCTGGTCCGGTGCCACGTACAGTTCGATGGCTTCCACGTCCAGCAGGCAGTCCTCGAGGATGATGGCGGCACCCCCCTCGCCCCGGACGGCCACCTCTGCTTCCGTGAGGTCCGAGTTCGAGATGTGGATGCCGGTGTTCCTGGCGACCAGGCCTTCCTCGCCCCAGACCTCGACGTTGTCTATGCTGGCGGGGATGGGCGAGGGCATGCCGGTGAAGTCAAGGGCGGTCCTCTGGGCCCGGATGGTGGAGTTCAGGAGCTGCAGACCGGTGTAGTCGCCCTTCACCTGGATCCCTCGGGGCCCGTCGATGTTGAGCATATCCAGTCTCAGTTCGCCGTAGACACCGTAGGCCTGGACCTCCAGGCCGTATCCGGAGAACCCGGTGATCGAGACGTTCACCAGGGCCATGACGCCCCGGAAGGTGTCGTTGAGGTCCAGCAGGACCATACCACCGTCCAACGTGGTCGCCTCTATGATTATGTCGAGGACCTTTATCTCGGTGCCAGTCCGTTCAAGCTGGATGGTGAGGTCGGAGGAGATGAACTCGCACTGTCTGACGTGGGCCTCCAAGGTGGGCTGCCATGTCGGGGCGAAGGACCTGAGATCGGAGGCGTTGAAAGTGCAATCGCTAGCATAGAGGTCGGCCCGGGACATTATGCCGTTGAAAAGGTCCGAGAAGGTGCTGTCGGTCAAGGTCGCAATGCCCTGCTCGAACCGCAGTCGCTCCTTGAGACCGTAGTACTCCTTCCCCCAGTCCATGCTGGCCTCGACGGATGACTCGGAGATGGTTATGGAGCCCTTGGATACCACGAAGGCGTAGACCAGGTTGACGGTCGAGGCGGCGAAGTATGCCCCGCCCTCGATGGTGAGCATCAGCGGATCGTTCACGCTCGGAGTGGACCAACTGCCCTCCAGGGTGAGGTCCGCTCCCCTCACTGCAAGGGTCCCTCGGCTGTGGACCAGGATGTCCACGTGCTTGAAATGGACCGTGCCCCTGATATCCATGTGACCCTGCATGACCATCCTGCCCGAGTTCTCCATGATCACGGTCGTTTTACCGTCCAGGACAAGGCTGCCCGATCGCACCTGTATCCTGATGTCCTCGGGGGATCCGCCCGTGAAGCGGAGCTCGCACGATGATAGATGCAGGGAGCCTCCAAGTTCGATGGAGAGCTGGCCGCTCACGGTGATGACCTCGTCGGAGCGGACCTCGGACCCGATGATCGTCCAGTCATCGTGATCCTCGTCAGCGGCAGCGCCCAGTGCCGTCACTGCTGCGATGGCCAGGAAGACCAGGGCGAAGAGGACCATCCTTCTAACGACCATAGTACTCGCTCCCACTGGACACCCTTCCGTTAGGATTCCTGTGAAAAGTAGTTTTCGGAACAGATAACATCGAGGTGGAATGACCTTCTGAGGCATTTTTACCGTTCCAGCAACGTCCGTCTCACCCATTGCGACCATTCCTATTGACCCTATCCAGGCTTTGAACGGCTCGTGAGACCGTTCTCAGGGCCTACTATATCCTAGGTTGGGAGTTCATATTAAAAGATTGGAGAAGTTTTAGACACGTAGAGACGGTGACGTTCCGTTCAAGAACGGGCGGATGGCGCCCGGTCGAAGAGCTCCTTGACCTCCTTCCGCCAGGACGTCAGCCCGCTGGGGTCCTCGGGATACCGGGTGTACAGGTCCCGAGCGGACTCCATGTCGGATTGCATACGCTTGAGGGCCCTGACCAACCTGGGTTCGCCCAGCAACTTCGTGGCTGCCTTCAGCTTCTTTCCGAATGACAGGTCCAATCTGCCCTTCCGGGCAGCCGAGACGATCTCCGCCTCCGAGACTATCCCGGAGCCCATCAGCCGGTTCAGCTGCGCGTTGGTCAGTGCCTGGAGGGACATCCGGAGCATCTGGTTGGCCGCCTGGTCGGTCCCGTAGGAGGTGTGATACCTGTGAGCATAAGGGAACAGGTCCTCCATGGTCGGGGTCTTCGTTGTCTCCAGGGCCACTGTCACCACCTCTGACAACAGGCCCGCAGCGTACATCGAGGCACCGATCCCCGAGCCGGTCATGGGTTGCACCTGGCACGCTGCATCCCCGATGGCAACGATGCCGGGGCCCACTGGGCAATCGATCGGTCGTCTGTTGGGTATCACTCCCGCCCCCGACCGGATCTCCGTCGTGTTCGCCAGGCCTGGGTACTTGGGGAGGACCTCCTTGTGGATCTGGGTCCTGGGGTTTGGGATACCAGGTACCCACTGCATGCCGATGCCCACGTTGACCAGGGTCTCGGTCCGATCGGCGACCCAGTACAGGCCCTGGGGTGCGATCTCGAAATCGAAGGTGGCCTCGACCAGCAGGTCCTCCACGGGCTCCGGTCTACGCCGCTCCTCGCGGTAGGCCAAGGCCATCTCGCTGTGGGGTACGACCTCGGTCATAGGCCAGTCAGCTGGCACGGCCTGTCTTAGCCGGGCCCTCCATCCGGTCGCGTCCACCGTGACGGGAGCCAGTACCCGGAAGGCATCGCCACCCCTGGAAGGTCGACAGTGGACGCCCACCACGTGTCCTTCCTCGATTATCGGGCCGGTCGCCTCGGTCCGGTCGGCCATCTGGACGCCTGCGTCCAGAGCCCGTCGGACAAGGTACTGGTTCAAGCCGAAACGGTCGATGGCTATCCCGGCCGTCTCCCCACGGAGTCGGACCTTCCTGTCGGGTGAGTTGAGGTATGCGTGCTCAACTTCGCGGAGAATGAACTCGCCCCTCGGAATGGGGAGGCCAAGCTTCTCGAACTGGTACCTATCGATGCCGTCACCGCAGCTCCGGGAGCCTACCCTGGCCTGTGATCTCCGCTCCACAAGGAGCACCCGGAGCCCCTTGCTTGCCAGGTCGAAGGCGGTACTGGCCCCAGCCACATTGCCGCCCGCAACTATGACATCGAAGCTGTTGTCCAGGCCGCCCCACCTCGGGCACACGGACGGACTTCGAGCATCAAAAGGGTTTCTCTCGCAGCCTCCATGATGGCCGGGCCCCGTAATGGTCACCTATTCCAGCGTGACCGGGACCTCCACCGGTTCGGAGTAGTTGTCCCCGTCGCACACCCGGACCATGACGGTCACGCGACCGGTCCTGAGGCCGTCCATGTCCAGGAAGAGGTCGATATCCATGTTCTTGGCGTTCCTCAGGTTCCATCCGGTAGCTTCCGTCCAGGCTCCGTAGTATGGATCGCCCTCGAACTTCCACTGGAGGGAGGAGCCTGTGCCGAAACCCCGCTCGTCGAACGCCGAGCCCTTGATCGGGATCTTGCCGTCGTAGGTCGTATCGGCCACGGGCATGACCAACGACAGAACAGGTTCCGGGGTCTTCTCATCGGACCCATCTGGCCCATCGTTGAATAAGGGGGTCCAGAATATCGCTGCTACAACCATCGAGATGACCACAAGGGTCGCGATACCAATGCCAACGAGCAGATTGCGCTCCATCCAAACCCCTCGGATGACCCCGATCGAATCTGTCGTTGCGGGTTGATATAGTTATTGGGAACCCTGATGGACCCCCTCATCCTCGGATGGCTGACATACGACGGTCCGTGATTTTTGTAGCAGAATGCTTATTACGACCGGGCACCATACAAGCAAGCACCTACTTGCTTTCATAGGAGGTCGAGGCATGGGACCGACCCCGGACACTAACACGAGGATACTGGATGCGGCATTGCGCTTGTTCTACCAGAATGGATACGACGGGACGACGACCAGGGCGATCGCCGAGGGGGCGGGGGTCAACGAGGTGACCCTCTTCCGCAACTTCGGATCGAAGGAGAAGATCTTCCTGGCCGTGATAGAACGCGAGACGGACGTGGTGGCCGATATCGAGGAGTTCGGCCTCCGGCCATCGGGTAACGTCGAGGACGACCTGGCCAAGGCCGGCGAGCGCATCCATCACGAGATGGTGAGTCGAGCGAAGCTGGTCAAGATCGCGATGGTCGAGGCCAGCAAGGACCCGAGGGTGTGGGACAGCATTGGTCATGTGCCGTTCCAGGTCCTTGGCATGTTGACGAGATACTTCGATGAGGCCAAGGAGGCGGGGCACATCCGGGATGTGAACAGCAAGCTCGCGGCCGTGTCCTTCTTCAGCTTCTTCTTCCGGTCGATGGTCGCCACGGCCTTCCTCGGCCAGGACGTGTTCATCAAGATGGGCCAGGAGACCATCCGGGAGTTCGCAGGGATCATGGCAAGAGGGCTTGTGGTGGAGGGATGAGATGACGAGCACGATCGAGATCAAAGGGCTCACCCGGCGCTTCGGCGACCTGGTGGCCGTCGACGATCTGGACCTATCCATCGAGTCGGGCGAGGTCTACGGCCTCCTGGGTCCCAACGGGGCGGGGAAGACCACCGTCATCCGACTGCTCGTGGGTCTCAGCAGGCCCAACGAGGGCAGCATGACCATCTCCGACCGGCCAGCAGGCCACAAGGACCTCTCCCATCGCATGGGTTACATGCCCCAGGAGGAGGCGCTGTACGACATGCTCACCGTGGACGAGAACCTGGACCTGTACGGCCGTCTCTTCGCGCTATCCATAGAGGACCTGGAGAGGCGGAAGAACGAGACCCTCAACTTCGTCGCCCTGGAGGGCAGGCGGCGGGACCTGGTCTACACCCTCTCCGGCGGCATGCGTCACCGCGTCAGCCTGGCCATCGCCCTCCTCCACGAACCGGAGATCCTGTTCCTGGTCGAGCCGACGGTTGGGGTTGACCCGGGGCTCCGGGTCGCCTTCTGGGAGATCTTCGGCCCGCTCCAGACCTCGGGCACGACGGTCGTGATCACCACCCACT
>JAUVRF010000036.1 GCA_030597775.1 Methanobacteriota archaeon
GGGCAAGGTGGGTTACTTCGCGGGTTGCAGCGCCATGCTTCCCCTCACCGGCACCTCCCACGACTGGAGGTCCCACAGGGAATCGGCCCTGGTCCTCCTCGATGCCGTCGGGGCCGACGTATACCGGATCCCTCATCTGTGCTGCGGCCACGACGCGCTGTGGCAGGGGGATGCAGATACCTTCGCCCGCCTGAGGGAACGCAACTCTGAGGTCATCCGGGCCTCCGGTGTGGAGACCATCGTGACAGAGTGTGCCGAATGCTTCAGGACGCTGAGCCGGGACTACGACCTGGAGGGAGTGACGGTCCAGCACATCTCCCAGTACATCGGCGCCCGCAAGCTCCCCTCCTTCGTATCGGCGGGGTCCGGGCTCCGTGTGGCCTACCACGACCCCTGCCGGCTGGGAAGGCACATGGAGGTCTACGACGAGCCCCGGGAGCTGATACGGTCGATGCCAGGGGTGAACCTGGTGGAGCTTGAGGAGAACCGGGAGCGGGCCCAGTGCTGCGGTGTGGCGGCCATGATGAACTGCGACCAGGCCTCCCGGCAACTGCGACAGCGTCGACTGGACCAGGTAACGGCATCGGGGGCCGAGGTGCTCGTCACCACCTGCCCCAAGTGCATCGCCCACATGGTATGCCTCCAGGACGAGGGAGGCTACGATACCTTCACAATAATGGACCTCACCCAGTTCATGGCCGGGCTTCTGGCCCCTCGTGACCCGGATGTCGGGGACGGGCAGGGGGGTGGCAGGGGATGAACGGGAAGGGCCCCCGGATAGGTGTGCTGGTCTGCTCATGCTGGTCCCGCTCCGACGCGGGGATCGACGCCGAGGCTATCGTGGCCGAGGTACTGGGATGGGACCATGTGGCCCATGCCGAGGCCACGGACGACATGAGCGGTATGGGCAACGCCACCCTGGCGGGTGACCTCGTGCGCCGCCATTCCCTCGACAGGCTCGTATTGGCGGCGTGCGCCTGCTGCCCCGAGGACCAGCGTTGCGCCGCCTGCAACGACGAGCGGGCGGCCCTCAGGGAGGCCGTGAAGGCGGCCACCGAACTGCCCTGGGCACATCACGCCTTCGTCAACCTCCGGGACCATCACCGGCTGACCGACGACGGCATCACCGCAGTGGCCATGGCCACGGCCCGCATGGCCCTTACCCCGGACCAGGTCCCGCCGAGGGGGGCCCGCGAGCCCGTCCGGGAGGCCCTTGTGGTAGGGGCGGGTGCCCTTGGCCGAGCCGCGGCGGTGGAGCTGGGAGAGAGGGGCATACCCACCCACCTGGTTGACAAGGTGGCCCCAGCCGGGACGGGCAGCGAGGCCCCCAAGAACATCACCCTCCATGTCCCCGCCAGGGTCATGAGGATGGATGGGGGCGGTGGAGACTTTCGGATAACCCTCGCCGGGCTTGGCGAGGAGGTCGAGTTGCGGGTGGGGGTCGTGCTGATCGCTCCAGGGCTCACGGAGGAGGATGCCTCGACGGGGGTGGGATGGGGACTGCCACACAGTAGCCTCCCCGGACCCCCGAAGAAGGTCCAGGGCACATTCCTGGCATCCGAGGACGGCCGGGCCTCCGCCGGAGCCGCAGCCGCGTACCTGGGAAGGGTCGCCAGGGGGACCCGGGCAGTGGCCACCGTGGACGGCGAGGCCTGCATCGGTTGCCTCAAGAGCGTAAGGGTCGGCCCGTACTCCGCCATCCTGCGTCGACCCGACCCCGAGTTCCATGTGACCATCGACCCGCTCCTCTGCGCCGGTTGCGGGGGATGCGCCAGCGCCTGCCTGAACTGGGCCGCGGATCAGACGGGGTACACCACCCGGGAGCTGGAGGCGGCGATAGTCGCAGGGGTCGGGAGGACGGGCGCGCTGCTTATCGTGTGCAACTGGTCCGCCTACAGGGCGATGGACCAGGCCGCAAGGGAGGGGATGCTCCCCCGTGGCCTCGCGATCCTCAGGGTCCCGTGCATGGCCCGGGTGTCACCCCACCTGATCCAGCTGGCCCTGGCGACCGGGGCCGACCCGCTGATCCTGGCAGGCTGCAGCGAGCGGGGTTGCCACTTCCGAGGCAGGAGGAACATGCTGAGGGAGCACCTTGCCCATATGGACGATGGGCTTGCCCGATCGGGAGACCTCAAGAGGGTGTTCGTGGTCTCCCTGGGCCCCTCGGACAAGGATGTGCTGGCCACCCGGGTGGAGGAGGCGATGGAGGAACGCCGGTACGCCCGCGAGGAGCGTGGCCCCCTCGCGACCCCCGCGAGGGAGGCGGCCTGGACCAGGGGGTGGCCCGGATGATGGGGGATCCAGCCGTTGCAGACCCCCAGGCGGTCGATGACACACCGATGGGTTACAAGTTGTGGGTCTTCGGATCCAAGATAGCAGGTGTGCTGGCCTTCGCGGTCGGCATCGAGATGCTCACGAGGGGCGAGCTGGCCTGGTCGGGTCTGCTCCTGTTCGTCGGGGCCGCCGTGGTGGTGGCTCCCGTGAGCGGTCCGGACAAGTGGAAGGAGAGGTTCAGAAGGAGGTAGTGAGTTGCCGCACAGGGGATGGTTGGAGACGAAGGACGGCGTCAAGCTGGAGATGGAGCTGTACATAGAGCCGGAGGAGGGGGGGAGGTTCCCCGGCATCTCGGTCATCTGTCACCCCCATCCCATGTTCGGAGGCGACATGCGCGACTCGGTAGTGAGGACGCTGGCCAGCGCCTCCTGGGAGGAGGGGTTCGTCCCTCTCCTATTCAACTTCAGGGGCACGGGGAAGTCGGAGGGCACCTACACGGGAGGCCCGGGGGAGGTGGCCGACGTGGAGGCCGCGATGGCGTACGCGAAGGGACACGCGGAGAAGGGGAAGGTCCTCCTGATGGGATACAGCTTCGGCGCGAAGGTCGCCACCCTGTGGCTCAACGGCGGAGGTCGCGCCGCGGCCTTCATGGGTGTCGCCGTTCCCGGCAAGACCGACTACCCGGACTACAATGGCATCCCATCCCTCTTCATAAGCGGGGAGATGGACGACGTGGCACCTCTCGACGACGGGCTGACGCGGACACTGGTGGTGGATGGTCTCCACGTGGTGGTGGAGGGGGCGGACCACTTCTTCATGGAGAGCCTGTCGGAGATCGAGGAGGCCGTAAGGGGCTTCATCGCGATAACATGCCCCTTGGACAAGTAGGGGTGCCCGCTGTCCAGTTGACTGCACAAGTCTTTTATCGGGTGGGGCCTTTGGCCCCGTCGGTGCATGGATGAGGGACAGCGACGAGGGTGCGGACCCCACCACGGACGAGGACATCGAGGGCTCCTCGCTGGCAGGATACTTCGGTGAGGACATCCTCTCGGTCCACCTCAAGGAGGGGTGTCTGCCCATGGCCAAGCAGGGTTCGGTCGAGGCGGTCCAGCTGGTGAGCATCGGCGAGCAGCCGCTGGAGCTGGAGGACCTGGAGCGGATCCTGGAACAGGTCCGGGACCTGGCCGAGGGGCATTCCGGTTCCAGCGTCGAGATCGTCCACGAGGGCGCCTCCGTCATCCAGCTGGGGCCCTACCGGGTCGCGGCCGCGTTCCCACCATTCTCGGACGGCATGGAGATCACCGCCGTCAAGCAGGTCCGCCAGCTGGACCTGGAGGAGTACGGGCTCGCCCGGGCCCTGGTGGAGCACCTGGAGGACTACCACAGGGGAGTCCTGGTCTCCGGGCGTCCCGGGGACGGCAAGACCACCTTCGCCCGGGCCGTCGCGATGCACCTGCACGGGAGGGGGGCCATAGTCAAGACGATGGAGAGCCCCCGGGACATGGTGCTGCCGCCGGATGTGACCCAGTACGCCCCCCTGGAGGGCAGCTGGGAGCTCACGGCGGAGATCCTGCTCATGGTCCGACCCGACTTCGTCGTGTTCGACGAGGTCCGCAAGACGGATGACTTCCAGGTCTACGCGGACATGCGCCTTGCCGGCGTCGGCCTCATCGGCGTCGTCCATGCCAACTCCGCCATCAACGCCATCCAGAGGTTGATCGGCCGGGTGGAGCTGGGCCTCATGCCCCAGATAGTCGACACCGTGCTCCACCTCAACAAGGGGAAGGTGGAGCAGGCCCTGCGACTGGTGCCCACCGTCAAGGTGCCAGAGGGCATGTTCGAGCAGGACCTTGCCCGACCGGTGGTGGTGGTGGAGGACTTCCACACCGGACAGGCCCAGTTCGAGATGTACACCTACGGCGACCAGCTGGTGGTCATGCCCATCGCGACGGGCGTCGGTGGCCGCGGATCGTCCCGGGGGGTCAAACCCCGGCCCGTGGTCACCGAGGACGACGTGGCCGACAGGCTGAGGGCGTACGTAGCGGGACCCCTGGAGGTCGAGATGCCGTACCCAGGGCGCGCCCGGGTCTACGTCGAGTCAGACGATGCTTCCGCCATAATCGGCCGTGGAGGCCGGAACATAAAGGAGCTGGAACGGGAACTGGGTGTGCGCATCGACGTGGTCTCCGACCGGCCCGATGGGCCCGGAGGCGGTGGAGGTGGTGGCAATCAGCGCATCGGTGACTTCAGCACACGTGAGACCAAGAACAATATCACCCTCTACGTTCCCGGCCGGTACCAAGGACGGCTGGCGGAGGTGGAGGTGGATGGCCGGGTCGTGGGCAGCTCCCGTGTCACCAAGCGAGGTGCCATCCGTTTGCCAAGAGGTCCAGGACGGGTCGTGCCATCGCCGACGCGACAGACACCGGGTCAGACCTTGTCATAGTGATCTAGGTCTTACGACGGTCAAAAATCGTATTACACCACCGGGGAACCTGGGTCCACCGGGAACCATCTTTGGAATAGGACCGTCATTTCAACATATCCGACCATCGCATGATGCGAATCCGAAAAACGTGAGATTATATGGAAGGACTTTAATATTTCCCGATTCATCGATCATCGTCCGGGGGGGTCTTGTGTTTCTCGCTCGGCGAGCGAGTGGCAGCTCCGGGATCCTACCTCCTCGCGGGCTCGTCGATGCTATCGGCAGGCCCTGTGACCCCTTCGAACCGAACTCAGCTCCTCCGGGGGTAAGAGGGGTTCTTCCGCAGAGGTCCACGGATTCGCCGGCGCTTGTTACCGTGGACCTCGTTCGACTCCCCATCGAGGACCATCCCGGGAGCCAGGGTCCCTTTTGTCAGAACTCGCGTCCACCTGATCAGGCAAACCCAAAAGAACCCAAACATCCATTCCGGCCGCGTCGTGGGTGATGGTATGGCAGCTGAGGATCGGGACGAGGATCTGGGTGCCGCGCTCGAGGAACGCGTGAAACAGGCAGCGAGGAACCGCAAGGAGTGGGAGGCCCTCAGGAGAGCCTTCGCCACCAGCAAGAGCAAGCAGGCCGCCAACTACGAACGGATGAAGGACCTCGAGGCCCGGAAGGAGAGGCTGCACAAGGTCCGGGAGGAGACCCTCCTCGACCCCCAGCTCATCATGGAGGCCGTCACCAACATGGAGGCCGCGGGCTTCCGCGTCCGCATGGCGATGGATGCCGAGGAGGCGGTCAACATCGTCATCGAGGAGATGGGCGATGAGAGGTTGCTGGTCAAGAGCAAGACCAACGTCTCCAAGGAGGTGCATCTGGCCCACGAAATGGAGGAGAGGGGCTTCGAGGTGATCGAGACGGACCTGGGCGACCGCATCATCCAGATAGCCGACCTGCCGGGAGCCCATCCCACCGGGCCGGCCGCCCACCTGGACCGTTACGATATCGCCAAGATCCTCTCCGAGTACGCCGGCCGGGAGCTGGAACCCGACCCGCGGAAGCTCACCGACTTCGTACTCGAGGACCTCAACGACAGGATAGAGAGGGCCAGGGTGGGCCTGACGGGCGCCAATTCCATCGGTGCCGAGGAGGGTGCCGTGCTCATCGTCCACAACGAGGGCAACATCACCAAGGTGTCCATGAGACCCTGGAAGCACATCATCCTGACCGCCATCGACAAGGTGTACCCGAACCTGGACGAGGGGCTCAACGCCGCACGGATCCAGACCTACTACGCCACCGGCGCGGTGCTCACCTCCTACATCAACATCATCGGAGGTCCCTCAAAGACGGCCGACATCGAGAAGAAGCTCTTCGAGGGCATCCACGGACCCGAGGAGGTGGTCGTCGTCCTCCTCGACAACGGCAGGTCCTCCGCCGAGGGCGAGATGCTCGAGGTCTTCAAGTGCATAGGATGCGGGAACTGCCTGCTCCACTGCCCGGTCTACGACACCATCGCCATCAACTACGGCGACTACCCCAACCTGGGTGGCAGGGGGATCGGGATGCTGGCCGCCACGGAGGGCCTGGACGCGGCCGTGGAACACGGCCTTTACTTCTGCACCCAGTGCGAGATCTGCGAGGCGGCATGCCCCGCCTCGGTGAACACGCCCCAGGTGATCGCGGCCCTCAGGAAGAGGGCGGTGGCCGAGGGCAGGACCATCGAGCCCGCCAGGGTCATCCTGGACGTGGTGGAGGAGTACGGAACACCCTACGGCGAGGACCTCCCGGACATGCCAGGCCCGCCCGGCACGGGCGAGACCGTGCTGTTCGTCGGCTGCGCCGAGAGGCGACGCCTGGATGACAGCGATGTGCCCTCCGCCATGCGCATCCTCGACCGCCTGGACATGGACGGGACCTACGTGGACGAAAGGTGCTGCCAAGCGCTGGTGGAACTGCTGGGAGGCGAGCGTGACCCGGACATCATCAACCACAACAGGGACGCCATCCTGGCATCAGGGGCCAAGCGGGTGGTGACCCTGTGTCCCACCTGCGCACGCATGCTCGAGAGTGACCTGGATGGCACCGGTATCGACGTGGTTCCCTTCGTCGAGGTGCTGGCCAAGGCGGACCTCCCGGTGACCTACGAGGGCGTGGTGACGTACCACGACCCCTGCGATCTCGGCCGCAAGTCCGGCAGGGGCGCCCTGGGCTTCGATGCGCCCAGGAGGGCGATCGAGGCGACGGGCGCAGAGCTCCGGGAGATGGAGCGGAGCCGCGAGGATTCCAAGTGCTGCGGGGGAGGCGGAGGTCTGCGGGCCACCTATCCTGCCCTGTCCGTGGCCATGGCGAAGCAGCGTATGGAGGAGATCAGGACCACCGGGGCGGAATGGTGCCTCACCGACTGCCCCAGCTGTGTCCACAACCTGCGCAACGCGATGAAGAAGAAGGACAACTTCAAGGTGACCACGACCGTTCGATGGCTGGACGAGATGATGGGCGGGGAGTAGGCCCGACGGGTTCCCCGTCATCCCGTCACGTTTATTACCGTCCAGTGCTTTGGCCGCCCGATGGCCGTCCGCCCCCTCCACCTGGTCGCATTCAGCCTTGTAGCGGTAGCGGCGGTCCTCGGCGCGTACGCATGGTACCTCATCAACCAGGAGCAGGAGCCAGACCCCTTCTCGATGACGTTGCTGGTGTCCAGCTCCGATGCCAACGGAACCGATGAGAACCTCACCGATGTCGTCCTCTGGGTGGCTGTGGCCCAAGGTGAGCCCAAGCCAAAATGGTCCGAGGTCGATGTGAGGTTGGAGTCCGCGCTGGGAAACGAGACGCTGTCGCCACCCAGATTGGATATATCCGACCAGGACGACAACGGTCGGGTCACCCAGGGTGATCTTCTGCGCCTCTTCGGCCTTGAGCCCATCGAGATGCAGGGAAGAGTGACCCTGTGGACCGACGGACGCGCCATCGGGATGGTGGAACTTTAATATGTCACCAAGAGCCATAATCGAGACCAGCATGGGCATGATAACCGCCGAGCTCTTCACCGACGGCGCGCCAGGGACCGTCGAGAACTTCGTGAACCTCGCCAACGCCGGATTCTACAAGAACATGATCTTCCACAGGATCATCAAGAGCTTCGTGATCCAGACCGGGGACCCGACAGGCACTGGCCGGGGCGGGTCCGACAAGCAGATCAAGCTGGAGACCAACAACTCGCTGCTCCACGAGGCGGGAGCCCTGGGGATGGCAAGGGGGAACGACCCCAACAGCGCGTCCTCCCAGTTCTACATCTGCGACTCGTCGGTCCACGGCCTGGACAACAACTACGCCGTGTTCGGCAAGGTCACCGAGGGCATGGATGTCGTCCACGCGATAGCCTCGGTGCCGACGGGAGCCGGCGACCGACCCGTCGACCCCCCGAAGCTGCTATCTGTCTCCATCCAGTAGATGGCCGTCAACCGTCAATCGCCAAGGACCTGGACGTTCAACCTCCGGGAACGGGGACCGTCCAGCTCGACGAAAAGCACCGACTGCCAGGTACCCAGCGCCAGCCGTCCCTCGGTGACGGGAACGGACACCGAGGCGCCCATCATGATGCCCCGCAGATGAGCGTGAGCATTGCCATCTATGCCGTCGTGACGGTACCCGGCCCCATCGGGCGCCATCCTGGCCGCCCAGTCCAGGAGGTCCTGCATCAGCCTGCCCTCCCGCTCGTTGATCACCACCGCGGTGGTGGTGTGTGGGGTCTGCACCACGGCCGCTCCCTCGTGGACACCGGAGTTCCGCACGGCCCCCTCCACCAGACCTGTGACGTCGACCACCTCGGTCCGTTCCCTCGTCTCCACGGGAAAGGTCTCCATCCTCCTCGCCTCATCCATCCGATGAACGGAAGAGGGGATAAAGGTGGCGTCGGGGACCTTCCGGCCTCGGCGGGGTCAGGGGAACGTTTCCGCGCATTATTTATACGCACTCTTACAATGGAGTTTTGAGCACATGCTTTGGCTCCCAGGGGTTATAGAATGAAGCCTTATCATCTCGCGATGAGAACACTAGCGATAGCCGCCGTTGCCCTTCTGGTCCTGTCCTCCTCGTCCATGAACGAGGGCGTGATGGCGGAGACCATCACCACATTCCATGGAGGAAGCTCCTCGGTGGAGATCGCCCTCGAGACGGGCGGTTCGAACAGCGACACTCACCTGTACGTTCCCGTTGCCGGCACCGTGAAGTCCGCCACCTTCGACATCACCGGCATGGAGAACGGCGACAATAACTATCCCAACCGCCTCCAGACGATGGTGGGTTCCGTCAGCGACCGGGTGTACGTGTGGGCCGATCGGACCTACGGCTCGATGGGCTATCAGGACATGTTCACCAATTACCACAGCAGCGAGGGCATGGTCTTCGATGATGCGGGATACAACGCCACCCTTTCCATCCGCCTGCCCGAGGGGGCCTCGATAACCTCCGCAACGATACGGCTGACCGGTGCCCTCCACGATGCTGGATGGGCCTATCCCATCAAGCTCTCCCACAAGGTCGGAAACAACCAGGTACCGATCAACGTTGGCTTCCGTGGAACGCCGCAGATGATCGACTTCGATGGCGACGGTGACCTCGACATGCTCTCGGGAGGGTACCAGAACCTTGGCGGCGGCAACATCAAGTGGATACACTACTTCGAGAACACTGGCACCAAGACGGCCGCCAAGTGGGTGGAGGACACCTCCGTAGTCAACATCGCCTACCAGTTCGGCTTCTACTACGCGGCTCCCAAGTTCGTGGACCTGGACGATGACGGGGACTACGACATCGTCGTGGGCCTGTACAACGGACAGCTCCGCGTGTTCTGGAACACTGGCAGCAACACCTCCCCCAGCTGGTCGGACGACGGCTCCGGGAGCGACTCGGTCTTCTACGGTATCGACGAGGGTTACTACGCCTCTCCCGACTTCGCCGACATGGACAACGACGGGGACCTGGACCTCGCATACGGTAAGTACGCTGGCGGGGCCGGCGGGGCCAACGTCGGCGAGACCTCGTACCGTAACGACTACGCTAGCGGGAACTTCAGCTGGTCCACGACC
>JAUVRF010000181.1 GCA_030597775.1 Methanobacteriota archaeon
AGAAGGACACGTTCGCCCTCGTGCTGGGTCCGTTCCCGTCCTCGAAGGTCAGGATAACGTGATGGTCGCCCGGGACCAGCACCCAGCTGAAGTTGTCCTCGTGGGACATGAAACCGGTGACGTCGTCCGGCCAGGTCAAGGTCACGACGTCGTTGTCCAGGTCCACGATGTCGACCGCCTTGAACGTGATGGGTTCTCCGAATCCGAACAGCTGGTCCCGCAGGGGCGTACGGATGACACCCGTGGGTTCCCGGTTCAAGTTCACCTGGATGGAGGCGTTGTTGTCCCGGTTGCGGAACTCGCCCCCATCGGCATAGTCCACCCATACATGGACCTCGTGGGGCCCCCGGGTGTCGGGCCTGAAGGCCAGGCTGGCGAATGCGTCTCCGAGGGCGGGAACGTCGATGGGGCTCAGGTTGGCCAGCAACCTGTTCTCCCGGGGCCCGTCGAATATCTTGACGGTGGCACCGGTGACCCCCACCAGGCCCTGGTTCTTCACGGTGAGGTTGATGGTGAAACCCATCACGCGGGCCGGGTCCCCCTCCCAGATGGGGTCGGCGGTTATGGTGGACCCGTCGAGGGCGAGATTGTAGTTGGTGCGGCCCGCGTGGACGGCGCGCATGACCCACTGGGTGGAGAGAATGCGTGAGGTGACGATGTCCAGGCCGGTGATAGCGTTCCAGCTGCCATCCGGTCTCTGCTGGCCGATCAACCATTTCAGCGCATCGCCTCCCGAGGTCACGTTCCCGATGGGCAGGACCCCGAGGACGGCCATCGCGGTGTCGCCGATGGTGTCCTTGTCGTGGGGACAGTCGAAGGAACCGTCGGGATTCTGCTGGGAGATGACCCAGTCTGCCAGTTCCCTGCCTTCCTTGGGCCGCCCGAGATCGTAAAGGGCGGTGATCATCACCGAGTGCTTGGTCTCGCTGGGCCCGTCCTGGTTGGGCAATGTGTTCTTGTCGTCGAAGGAACCGTCCGGCAACTGGGTGCCGCGGACGTAGGTGATGATGTCGTACTGGTCCCTCCAGAGGTTCGGAGCGTCCAGGGAGGCGACGGATATCACCTTGAGCAGGAGTGCGTGGTCCCAGGTGGAGGCCCTTCCACTCTGGCCCCAGTTCCCGTTGTCGGGAAGGGTGACGTACTCGACCAGACCCGTCCAGGCCTCGCCGCCTACGTAGAACCGGTTGCCCACCATCCGGTCGATGAGCAGGGCACTGTTCTGGTATTTGGCCACGCCCGTCTCCTTGTACAGCTCGGACATGAGCCAGATGCCCTGCAGGCTCTCCCAGAGGTAGAACCGCAGGGTACCGGTGTAAGCGGGCAGGTAGGTGTCGTCCACCTTTCCCGGCTGGGCGTTGGGGAAGCCCCCGCCCGCCTCGGTGACCAGAACGCCGGTGCGTTCAACAACGTAGGATGCCGTGGCCTCGGTGCTGGCAACGACCAGGTCACCGCAGGCTATCGCCCCGTCCAGGTACTCCTGGGTCCCTGTGACCTGATAGGCGCAGAGCAGGGCGAGGCCGTTCAGGCTGACACGGCCCCCGCTCTCGGTCTCGCCGATCGGCGAGCCGACCGGCGGGTCGAGCTGGCCATCGGTCTTGGTGACGGTGAGCATCCAGTCAGCGGCATCGGTCATCGATGCCGACATGGCAGCCTCGTCGGGGGCCTGCATGGGTACGATCTCCGCGGCATCGGGTGCCAGGGAGCCCAGGGCCATCAGCAGGACGGCGAGAGAGGCGAGTAATCTAATCGTTCGGGTCTTCATCGGACCACCCTGAATATTGCGGAGACTGCCCCGGAGGAATATAATAGTTCGCTTTTACTGGACCTCCTGGGGTCAGGTCCCTATCCTTGATCGTCATTCCTCGAATGGTGGAAGGCGGTCCGCGAGCCCCACGGGCAGGTGGAACGCCTGGGACACTTGACACAAGTGATGTACCTGGCCTTCAAGGGCACGGTGATGAAGGCGACCAGCACGAACACGGTGAGGAGCAGCCATGGGACGGTCTCGCCGATGGCGAAGAGGTATATCCCCGCAGCCAGTGGTAGGAACCACATGGGCATCACGGCGTACACATTATGGGAGAACACATGACCGAAACGTTCAGGGTCACCCTTGTCCACCAACCTCGCTGACACGAGGCCGTAGCCGGAGGAACAGGCGGGGCTCCCGTAAAGGAGGCAGGTCGGGCAGACCCGGACGATCATCCAGAGGGGACCCAGCACCGAGGCGACCATCTCGATCACTGCCAGGACCCAGTGGACTCGGAGACATATCAACGCACCGATGACGCCGGTTGCGATGTACGGTGAGTTGTCCACGAGTCGATACGCGAGGCTGAAATTGTACCTATCGTTGCCGCTGGACCTATCCCTATCGGTCCCGTTCCCCTTGGCCTGGCGCATCCTCAAATACAACCCTTTGGTCTTAGAAGTACTTGTCGCAATCCCAGCAGTAGGGAGCACCGAAATCGGTGTCGTGGTCCAGGGGCGCACCGCAGCTGGGGCAGTCGAGCATACGGCCCTTGGGGTCGGTTGCGGTCGACGACGTTGCCTCGGGCGTCTTGACGGCCGCGGGACCGGTCTGGGGTGCGACCTTGGCGGGGGCCGTGGGCATCCTGGTGGCCAGGGCGCCGCGGGTGACCACATTGGTCTCTGGCTGGCCCTCGCCTTCCCAAGGCACCTCGTCATCCTCGCCGCTACCGCGCATGATCATGAAGCCGACCAGGATGAGGGCAAGGAGCACGACGACACCGATGATGATGATGTTCGTGTCGATGCCCTCCGAATCCCCTCCGCCGTTGGGGTTGGGGTTGACGGTCGACTTCTCGATCTGGAAGGGATCGGTCGTCACCATGGTCTCGTACCTGTCCTCAGTGTTGGTCTCCCAACCGTAGATGCGGGCGACCAGGTCCGTTCCCCTGGGGAAGTTGAAGTTGGTATCGTTGAAGGTGACGTTGTTCGTGCCGTGAGGGAGGTCGCTCCTTCTGGCTAGGAACATGATGTCGCCCTTGTAGATCTCCACCTTGAACATCAGGTAGTCGTCGTTGGCGTCGTAGGTGTCCCAGCGGATGACCAGCATCTGGTCCACCAGGCTGATCAAACCACCCTGGGGCGTGACTACGGTGATCTGGGGGGCGGAGTTCTGCTCCAGGACGGTGATGGTGACGTTGTCGGGCTCCGACCATTGGCCCACCTCGTCCTCCACCATGAGGGAGAAGACGAAGGTGCCGGGGTCGGGGGGCGTGAAGGAGGCTACCATCTGGTCGTCGTTCACAAGACCGGGAACGTTGGGATGGCTGGTGCATCTCCAGCGCCAGGTCACGATCTCGCCCTCTGGGTCGTAGGAATCGTCGCCGTTCAGCTCGATGGAGATGCCGATGCGGATCTGCATGTCGGGGCCGGCGTCGGCCATGGGATACTGGTCGACGGGATTGATCTCCAGGGTCCATTCGGTGACCGAGGACCAGGCATCCTCGTCATCCTGGACGACCAGGGCGAAGACGTAGGTGTCGGCGACCGTGGTGTTGAAGATCATGGTCTCGCTCTCGGTGCCGTTGGTGTTGACCTCCGTATGGCTGGTGCAGTTCCACTTCCATGCCACCACCTCGCCGTCCTCGTCGGAGGAGGTCTCCGCGGAGAGGGTGTAGTTCCTGCCGGGCAATCCCGCGGATGGCCCGGTGATGGCGGCCACTGGAGGCACATTGACCTTCACGGAGAGGACCCAGTAGGCCGGTTCAACGCTCCATGCGCCCAGATTGTCCTGGACCTTGAGGTTGAAGGTGTAGTCCCCCGTGGTCTCCACGGCGAACTGGATGAAGCTGGTGTTCTGGCCGGTGAAGTCCAGGGTCGGATGGCTGATGCAGCTCCAATTGAAGACGACTATCGCGCCGTCCCGGTCGCTGGACCTGGAGCCGTCCAGGGCCACGTCGTCCCCTGGGCGCACCTTCTCGGTTGGACCGTCGATCTGGGCCACCGGAGGGCTGTTGTCCGATGGCAGGCTGACCTGGATGGTCACCGTGTCCTCGGCCACCGACCAGCTGCCGTTGTCGTCCAGAACGGCAAGGGTGAAGATGAAGTCGCCCGGTTCCCCGGGACGGAACTCCACGGTGGTGCTGTTCTGCCCGGTGAAGGAAAGGGTCGGGTGACTGGTGCAGTTCCAGAGGTACTCGACGATGGTCCCGTCGTCGTCGCGGGAGGGTGAGCCGTCCAGGGTCACGTCGTCGCCAACGTAGGCGACACGCACGGCGGCACCGCCGATCTCGGCCACGGGAGGCACATTGACATCCGCAGCCTGGACGGTGACGGTGACGCTGTCCTCTGGCGACCATGCTCCCCTGTCGTCCTGCACGGTCAGGGTGAACGTGTATTGCACGGCCAGCGGGGGAGTGAAGGAGGCCTCCATCGTGTCGGCCGCGGTCATCGGCAACGAGGGGTGACTGGTGCAGTTCCAGTCCCAGGCCACGATATTGCCATCGGAGTCGTAGGAACCTGAACCGTTGAGGGACGCCACCTCCAGCACGGTGGTGACGAAGTTGTTCGGCGCGACGGCCACAGGGGCCACATTGTCGGGCAGTGTGACGTTGACCATGATGGTGTCCATCTCGGACCAGGTGGTGTTGTCGTCCCGTACAAGAAGCTCGAAGAGGTACTCACCGACGGTATCCGGGGCCACGAAGTAGGCCACTGGCAGCGTCGCGTCGGTCAACGTCACGGTTCTCGGAATGCCGGCCGATACGTACCACAGCCACGCCAGGATCACGCCGTCGGAGTCGTAAGAGTCGGATGAGATGAGGTAGACCACGACGTCGACAACGACCAC
>JAUVRF010000106.1 GCA_030597775.1 Methanobacteriota archaeon
CCCGAGCACCTCAGGGAGGCTGCCTCCATGGTCCCGGACCTGCCCCGGCTCCAGCTGGACCTGGGCAACGCGCTGCGGGAGACGGGGGACATCAAGGGAGCCCTTGCAGCCTTCCTCATGGCGGAGGACCACGACCTGGACGACGAGTCCCCCCGGGCCCTGTCGGGTGTGTGCCACCTGCAGCTGGGCGATGCCAAGGCCGCTGAGCGGGCCTTCGACAGCGCCATCGGCATCTCTCCAGATTACGCCCTTGCATGGCTGGGCAAGGGCCTTGCCCTGATGACGCGCGGCCGGGACAAGAAGGCCGTCCGGTACATCAGGGAAGCGCTCCGGTTGGACCCCCAGTTCACCGAGGCACGTCTCTCGCTGGCCGAGGCCTACGGCCGGCTGGGAAGGACTGCGGAGGCAAAGCGAGAGGCCAGATCGGCCTACGCCCTGGACCCCGATGCCGGGGAGGCCCGGAGACAGCTGGAGGCCATCGGCGCCAAGCCTCCCGCGCCACCCAGCCCCGTTCCGAAGGCGGAGCCCGAGGGCCCAGCCCAGCTCACCACCCGGCCACCTCAGGTCCCCAAAGGGGAGGATCGGGCGGGACCGGCCGCTCCCCGGGTCCCGGTCCGGGAGGAGGAGGAGGAGGAGGAGGAGGAGCTTGAGGAGATCCCCGCTCCGGGTCCCGAACTTGAAAAGTGGTTCTCAGAACACCGGGAACGGCGAAGACCCCCGACCGACGAATGAGCCGGCGGAACCTGCGGAACCTGCGGATGACCTTGCGAACGAATGCCTTCAGCCTCCGGTTCGCCCTGACGCTGAACATGAGGTGACGATCGATCGCCCAACAAGCACCTCCCAGGGACATGACCAGCATCGTCCGTCCGATGGAGGGCCAGGGGAGCCCTACAATTGGAACGCCCTCCGATCCGTCCCGGGAGACGGACGAGACCGGGGCCTCGAACGCTGTGGGCTCCGATGCGAACCCCCTGCTCTGGATCAGGATGGCTATCAAAGTGAGTGGCACTCGCGGCTGCGAAGCGGACGTGGATGCCGCCCAGTCGGCCACAAAGGTCCTTCGGAGGTTGGCCACCGCATCCGCGCCCTCCAGCACGAGCACGACCTCCCGATTCCTGGCCACCGAGGACCAGGCCCAGTTGAGGGAGCCCATGATGGCGACGCGCCCGTCGATGATCGCACCCTTGGCGTGGACCCGGGCCACGCCGGGGATCCCATCGGCCACCGCTGCCGTCACCTGGACCACCCCCCGCTGGGCGCACAGGAGGCTCAGCTCACGGACCGTGGCCGCCCCCTCCCCGTCGAAGCCCTGGTCCAGGAGCAACCGCACCCGGACGCCCCTGGTCGCCGCGTCAAGTAGTGCATCCACAAGGGGGGATACCTGCTCGCCCCATTCGATCTCGAGACTTGCCAGCTCGAGATGGATGGTCTCCGTGGCGATGGCAATGAGGTCCGTGAGCGTCGCAAGGTCGGAGCCCCAGGACTCGGGGCCCACGAGGAGGGAGGAGTTGCACGGGAAGAGGGAGGGGCCCGTGGGGGGAGAGGAAGGTACCCTTGGGAGGTCGGTCGGCCTGGTCCCCCTGCTCTCCCATTGTACAGTACATACGCGCAGGTCGTGATCTATGACCTCGATGAGCCTTGCGGCCATCTCCGGAGATTCCACGACAGCTCCCCACCCCCTGCTGGCGAATCCGCTCGCATGACCCGAGGAGGGGAAGGAGGAGGGTCCCCAGTTCTCCGTCGTGACCACCACCGCCCGTCCGTCGATCACACAGCACTCCTCGTGATGGTACCGGTAGGGTCGGTTGTGCTGTGACCTGACATGGGGTGCCGTGACACTCACCTCGACCCCCTCTTCGACGAGGGCGGCGATGAGGCCGTCCCGACGTGCCAGGTCATCCAGGGAATACCCGACGGGTTGCCCCTCCAGGAGCATCCTCACCCGGATGCCCGCCCTTGCCCTCTCGGCGATGGCCGCTGTCAGATCGCGGCTCCTGAGGTCATAGAGGGCGATCAACAGCTCATCATCTGCCGTGGCGATCGTCCGGGCGAGGGCAGCCCACCCCCCCTCAGGTGTGACGAAGGTGGTGGCGTTCACTGCGATCGGTGCCGGCGAAGGGACCCTCTCCAACCATCCGCAGCGGGGCTCGGTCCAGCCTTGCCAATCGCCGGCGCTGTCGGTGTCCTCCGTCCCTGTCCTCCTCAGGACCCTGCCCCAGGGTATCGACGATGGTGTGGGGACCGGAGCACCCGCCCATCCCTCGGGGCCTGTACCGGAGGTATCGCCGTACCACAGCTGGTCGACCGCAGCGCCCGTGACGTCAAGGAGGGTGAGGTCGTCCCCCTTGTCGGCCAGGCAGAAGCTACCGGATGCATCAGCGAGGATGTCGGGAGGCCGTCCCCGGAGAGCCTGGAAACCAGTGGCGTTCTCCGATATGGCGATCCTCCCCCCGGGTGGGACGGAACTTCCAGGGGGAAGCCGCCAGGTCCCCTCACCGTCCGTGAGCGTCCAGTTGGAAAGGTCAATGGCGCGTTGGCCAGTGTTCTCAAGTATCACGTGTTCCCACATCGTCTGCCCTCCCGGGTGGACCTCTTGGATCCACACTGTCGGGTCGGGTCCGTCTGCCAAGGCGATCTGCAAGGTCGTCGGGGAGAGCAGCAACAGGCACACGATCAGAAGGGCGGTGCATCTCATAGCCAGAGGTTCGGGCTTAGTTGCTTATACGGTCCTCGCGATGGATATCGGGTGTAATCATGCTATCGAGGTCTGGTAATCCGATAACTATATCGCGAAGGGAAGTCCATTCGTCGATGGGGACAGATGGCCATGAGGGCTGGTCGGGAAGACGGGTGCGGCCAGGTCTACGACCAGGACGCTAACCTCCTGATGTACCAGGATGAGTACGTAGTGTCGAGGGACGATGTTTTCATAACCTCCAACTGTCCCGAGGCCCCATTCCCGATAATCGAGGCCACGGTCTACCTGACCAACTGGAGACTGGTGGCCCTGGGCCAGATGGTGAGCCACGTTGACGTGCAGACCGTGACCTCCGGAACCCATAGCCACCTCTCCGTGGTACCGGGCGGTTTCACGTGTGTCGCCCCCTATCTGGAGATCTTCCTTGACGAGGTCCGGGAGTTCAAAAAGAGCCTGCTGGGCGAGATCAAGTTGCGCATGCAGGTGGGCACGGTGGATATCTCCAGCGTGTCCAAGCCCTTCCGGGTGGAGCTCTTCAAGGCCCTGGAATGGTACCTCACCCCGAGGCGCTGACCTGCGGGGATGCCTTGACCCTTCGGCTGAGCACGTAGTAGAGCATCAGTGAAACCACCGCCATGAGGGCGGCGAAGTACATGGTGGACTCATAAAGCCCGGTGAAGCTGACGAGGACCGTGGCGAACACGGGACCCAGGATGGCCGACATCGAGGTGGTCGAATTGAAGATGCCCGCGGCCGTGGCCTTCTCCTCGCTGCTCTCCGTGACCGCCCGCAGGGCTCCAACGTAGGTGCACCCCCAGGAGATGCCGAGGAGCACCTGGGTGGGCAGGAGCTGCCAGACGTTGTCCGCCATGGTGAAGGTGATGAAGGTGACGGCGGACAGGACCAGCCCGATGGGGAAGAGAAGGGCCGTCCGGATCCTGTCGGTGAACAGCCACATGAACCCGAACTGGACCAGCGGATTGACGAACTGGATGATGCCGATCCAGATGTAATCGGCGCCCAGGTCCAGAAGGTACAGTGGCCAGAAGGTCCATATGGCCATGGCCCCGGCGTGGCGGACGAGCAGGGGCAGGTAGTAGTGGACGTTCCGCTTGATGAGCTCTACGGGGAACAGGGGAACCCGCATCCTGACCTGCTCCACCTTGGGAAGGGTCAGGGCGATGAGGAATGCGATGAAGTAGATCCCGGCCGCCAGCAGGAAGGCCCAGGTGAGGTCGTCATAGTACGCTGCCAGGATACCGGCCGAGAGGGCGCCGATGCCCCATCCCAGGGAGCCCCAGGCCGAGAACCTCCCGAGGAGGCCCGAGCTCCGGGCGACGTAATCGACCATGGCCGCAGGGAAGATGCCCGTGGCGAACCCGGTGGCGAAGCGGATCATCCAGAGGGACGGGATGTCGACTATGAGGAAGTGGACCGCCATCGCGAAGGCGCTCACGAGCAGGCCGCCGAAGATGAACTTCCGACGACCGTAGACGTCCGAGGCCCGACCGAAGACGTAGGAGGCGAGGAGAAGGGCTGTGGAGTAGAGGAACACGGCGATGCCGATCGAGGTGTCCCCGATGCCCAGCTCCTCCCTTGCGAGTATCGGGACGAAGGTCCACACCGCCATGTTGGCGGCGTACGTCAGGAACCAGATGGCCGAGGGCTTCAATGCTGGGGGAAAGCAGTGCGGGGGGAATAAGACTTCGTCCGCCCGGGGGCGGGTCCAAACCAAAACCAATAACTTGATAGCATTGGGCCATCATGTGAACCTGGATGACCATCGTGCGTTGTGGCCTGGCGAACCTTGTAGGACTCATCATCATCATAACGATGGTCTGTGTCCTCGCCAGCCTCATGGCAGAGGACGTCGCCGGATACACGCCTCCACCTGACGATGGGGACTGGATAGTCTCCGACATGACCACCATCACGGGTGGCCTGATCGAGCTCAACGGCAGTCTGACGGTGACGGGAACGGGCCATCTCAACCTCATCGGTGTGGAACTAGTCATCAATTCGACCACGAGCATGGACCGGGGCATCCTGGTGAAGTCAGGAGGATATCGCCTTGTGATCGACGGGGATAACGACCCATCGACGGAGGATGACGCCTCGGTAGTGAGAAGCAACATGAGCTACACCCGGTACACCTGGCTGTGCGAGGTAGGCTCCCACCTCACCATCAGGTCCTCGATCGTCAGCGAATGCGGTGGAGGGACCAACAGGGGCCTTACCATTCGGACGGACAGCGCGCGCATCAGCAACTCCACGTTCTACAATTGCAACTACGGCATAAACGTGGGAAAGTCCTCGCTCAGGATCGAGGACTCTCATTTCTATGGGAATATCCATGACATCTATCTCACGGGGAGTTCGGCCCGTATAGACCGCTGCACCTTCAACGGCAGCTCTCTCACCCCCATATCGGCCATGTCGACCGTCAATGCAACGATCCGCAATTGCACCATCGATGGCAATGTTCAAGTGGGCATCAGGATCGCCTATGGTAGAGCCCATGTGGAGGACTGTCGGGTCAAGAACACAACCCAGTACGGCATCCAAGGCACGTCCTTCTATGGGGGTTACCTGGCCCGGTGCACTGTGAATGATAGCAAGGACCAGGGGATCTACATCTACGAACAGAGTTCGATCAAGATATTGGACTGCGAGATCTTCGACATTGCTAACAGAGGGATATGGATAGCGAATTCCGAGTGCACGATAAGCGGGACGAGCATCTATAGATGCCAGAACGATTCGATATACATCTACTCCTCATCCGTCTCGATCACCGACCTTGATTGTCGGGAGAGCGGTCAGACGGGCATCCTGGTGATCGACACCGACGCCTTCGAGATCGAGGACAGTGAAATCTATCGCAACGGTGGATACGGCATCTTCATCGGCAGTCAATCAACCTTCGAGAGCGAGGGATTGGTCCGGGACTGCAGCATCTACGAGAACGCCAGAACGGGCATCTACGTTCGGAACAACTGCACAGCGTACATCGATAATGGGACGTTCAGGGACAACGGGGAGTACGCCATTTACACAACGGACCACGGAAACGCCTTTTGGAGAATCCATGGCCTTTCTTATGCGCGGAACGAATCGATGAAGATTCAAGGAAGCATCCGCGTCCGTCCCGGTGGAGACCTCACCCTGGAGAACACCACCGTGGTACACGATACGAGGATCTGGACGATGGGTTACATAGAGATGGAGGTAGAAAGCGGCATCCTGCGATTGGTGGATGGCGATGGGAACCGATCCACAGGAAACGACGCGACGCTGATCACGACCTTTGACGACGGTTCCAATGATATCCACAAAGCCAGTATAAGGGTGAAAGATGGTTCCACTTTGTTCGCAAGGAATTCAATGTTCGAAATGATAGGCATCAGCTTCAATTTCTTCACTCCTCAAGTCCTCGATATCGAGAGTTGCACGTTCGACAATGCAGGTATCTCCATCACATCATCCTTCGATGAGGTTCCGGGAGTCACAGCGGCGGAGGTCAGAGACAGCACCTTCACCGATCAATGGTCCGGGATCAGATTGCTACGGGGACCGCTTATCGTTGATGGGTGTACCTTCGTCCGGTGCGGAGAGGCCTTCACCCTTACGAACGGGACCGTGACAATATCGAACACGTCATTGATCGGTTGCGACGTCGGCATCAATTTGACATTTCTGGGTACGTACCTCGTCGACAACGCCCGTATCATCAATTGCGGCA
>JAUVRF010000620.1 GCA_030597775.1 Methanobacteriota archaeon
GCGAAGGTACACCGGGCCGTTGTCACCGAGTCGGAGATGGATTACGAGGGCTCCATTGCCATAGGCCGGAACCTCATGGAGGCGGCCAACATCCGTCACTACGAGCAGGTCATGGTGGCCAACTTCACCAACGGTGCCAGGTGGTGGACCTATGCCATCCCCGCCGATGACGGTGTCATCAGCCTCAACGGAGGCTCGGCCCGCATGGGCGTTGTGGGCGACGTGGTCGCCATCTTCACCTACGTGCACTTGGATCCCGAGGAGGAACACTGTCCAAAGATAGTCCTCGTCAAGGAGGGCAATCAGGTGGACACCGTCCTCTCCTGCTAGGGCGATCGGACAGCTCACTTGTTGACCGGTCCGACCTTTTCCCCGTCCACTCCATTTGATTCCTGAGTGGCAATCCTGTGGAAGGTCCACCAGCGGCCCACGACCATCGCATTCTGGGCAGCATACTGACCGCTGGCGAAGATCAACAACCATCCGAACACTCCGAAGGCGATGCCCATGAAGATGCTGAACACCATGCAGACCGCAGCTCCGATCCGTAAAAGGCCCACTGCCATGAGGGCCGCCCCCAGGATGAAGGGGGACGCGAAACCGAGGACGAGAACGAGGTCCTCAATGTTCTCGACCTGGAAGGATGCCAGCCCCAGCATGACGATGACCGGGACCAAGGCCCAAAGCACGGGCTTCTTGCTTGAGGGTCGATCGAACATGCGTACCGTCATGGGTTCTCTGCGTACCTCGAACTCGAAGTGGCCCGAGGTACCTGGGGTCATGCCCACCTTGGGATGCTGGTCGGGGGTATCTGAGAGATGGGATTCCAGATGGAACGCGAACCAGTCGACGATGTTTTTGAACTTACGGTCGCTCCACAGTTTGTACGAGTCCGCCTCGGCCAGGACCTCGACGAGCTCTGGTTCCTCGGTGACGGTGACCTGGAAATAGCCAGTCGCCCCCGCCCTGTCCCTCATCCCATGACAGAACAGCCGGCCTGACCTGTGGTTTCGATACCTGACCTCGAACCCCATCCCTGACAGGATGTCCTCGGCGGCGTTGAGGACCTCATGGTAGTTGGCGTCGAACCGCTTGGACCTTGAGTAAGGCAATCCCTATGTCACCCCGGATGACCTTTGAACGTCTCAGGGGCTTTATACATTTACGGACCGCAACTTTTTCAACCAATGGGTCGATTGAAGGCCCATGCGGATCCAGATCGACGATAGGGTGGCCGAGGCGTATCCCGATCTGGAGCTGGTGCCCGTGGTCGTCGAGGGTCTGCAGGTCCTGCGGGAGAGGGACGACCTCGAGGCACACAAGCGGCGCCTCGAGGAGGAGGTGCGTGCCGGGGGCACCGCAGAGACGATCAAGGACGAACCGAGGGTCCGGGCGTACCGGGACTTCTTCTGGAGCCTGGGCATCGACCCCACCAAGACCCGTCCCGCGGCCGAGGCCCTGGTGCGACGGATCGCCCGGGGCCGTCCCCTGCCCACCATCAACACCGCCGTGGACGCTTACAACATCGCCTCCGTCGAGTCAAGGATCGC
>JAUVRF010000443.1 GCA_030597775.1 Methanobacteriota archaeon
CGCAGGAGAGGAAGAGGTCGACAGATCGGTTGAGGAGATGAAGCTCGGTCGACAGAGGATGCTCCTGTCATGGGCGTTTACCCTGCCCATCATCCTCTGGATGATACCCGAGATGCTATTCGGCATCGCCTGGCCCACGATGACCATCTACAACCTGGGCCTCATCGCCCTTGCCATCCCGAACCTCTTCTGGCTGGGGCTGCCCACGATAAGGTCCGCCTACAAGGCCCTAACCCACGGGGCGGCGAACATGGACGTCCTCATCGCCATGGGCACCCTGGTGTCCTTTCTGACGGGGCCAGCATACTTCTTCGTCCCGATATTCAACTACGCGGGCGTGGGGGCCATGATCATGTCCTTTCATCTCACAGGAAGGTACTTCGAGGCCAAGGCCAAGGGCAGCGCCTCCCAGGCCATCCGGAGCCTCCTCAAGATGGAGGCGAAGTCCGCGACGATCCTCGTCGACGGCGTCGAGAGGGAGGTGCCCATCCAGGAGGTCGAGGTGGGAGCCCTGATGGTCGTGAGGCCGGGGGAGAAGATCCCCACCGACGGCCTAGTCATCGACGGCGAGAGCGCCGTGGACGAGTCCATGGCCACCGGGGAGTCGATGCCCGTCGGAAAGACCCCCGGCGACGAGGTCATAGGCGCCACCATCAACCAGGACGGCCTGCTCACGGTGGAGGCCGTCAGGATCGGGAAGGACACATTCCTCTCCCAGGTCGTCAGGATGGTGGAGGAGGCCCAGGGCACGAAGGTGCCGATCCAGGAGTTCGCGGACAGGATAATCAGCTACTTCGTCCCCGCAGTGATAGTGATATCGATCGCGACGTTGGCCCTCTGGTTCATCATCCCCGATGCCATGCTGGGTGTGGCGAGGCTCGTGGAGCCTATCCTACCGTGGGTCGACTCGACCCAGCCGGTTGCGATGCTCGCTGTCTCGGCGTTCGTGGCGACCCTGGTGATAGCGTGCCCATGCGCTCTGGGGCTCGCCACGCCCACGGCCCTGATGGTCGGGACGGGCATGGGGGCCGAGCAGGGGATCCTCATCCGGAAGGGCGAGGCGATACAGACCATGAAGGAGGTGAAGGCCATCATCCTTGACAAGACGGGCACCCTCACGAAGGGTATACCTGATGTCACCGATGTCGTCTCCCTGGACGAGGCCCTGACCGAGGAGGATGTGCTATTCTACGCGGGGAGCGTGGAGATGGGCTCGGAGCACCCGCTGGGCAAGGCCATCGTTCGGAGGGCCCAGGAGAAGGGGATCGCCCTGGAGTCCCCCGGTTCCTTCATGGCCTTCAGGGGGAGGGGCATCGAGGGCGTCGTGAAGGGCTCCAAGGTGCGGGTCGGGAAGCCAGACCTGCTCCCCGAGGAGACGATATGCGAGGAGATCGAGGAGAGATTCAGTGACCTCCAGCAGCAGGCGAAGACCGTGATGATAGTCGGCCTGGACGATCGGCCAATAGGCATCGTCGCCGTGGCCGACACGCTCAAGGCTGACTCGGTCGAGGCGATCCGGGAGCTAGAGGCGATGGGGCTGAAGACCATCATGCTCACAGGCGACAACGAGCAGACTGCGAAAGCTATCGCAGAGAAGCTGGGGATGAGCGACATCTACGCCGAGGTGATGCCCGACGAGAAGGTCGATGTGGTGATGAAGGCCCAGGAGAAGTACGGGATGGTGGCCATGGTGGGGGACGGGATCAACGACGCCCCCGCATTGACCCAGGCGAACGTCGGCGTCGCCATAGGCACCGGCACGGACATCGCCATCGAGTCCGCGGATATCATCCTCGTGAGGGGGGACATCTCAGGGCTCGTGAGCGCCATCAAGCTGTCGAGGGAGACTTTCAGGAAGATAAAGCAGAACCTGTTCTGGGCTTTCTTCTACAATATCGTGGCGATCCCGCTGGCGACGTTCGGGTTGATGCATCCGGTGTTCGCGGAGGTGGCTATGGCGATAAGCTCGATCTCGGTGGTGACGAACGCCAACCTGCTGAGGAGGGTCAACGTGAGCCCCTCCTACGAGATAGGCGAGGATTGAGAAGATGGGAAACCGTGGAGGAGGTGAAACGATTTGATGAAAGGGAAAAATAAGTGCCCAGTTTGTGGGATGATGGTCGGCGACACGGTGAGTGCCGAGTACGAGGGGAAGACCTACTACTTCATGAACGCCAAGCACAGGGAGATCTTCTTGGAAAATCCCACTAGATACCTGAGCTAAAAACGTATGAGCGAGAGAGAGCTCATGAAGATCCGCAACCCTTTTTTCGTATATTTACGCGCGCGAATCGTAGATGTCGCAGAGGAAAACGGGCTTCTCGTGCGCGCGCGCGTGCACAAACCTGATCACGGTTCCAGAAGCATACTCTCCAGCAGCTGCTCGGCGCGGGCGGTGTTGAAGACCGCGCACTCGCAGCTCTTGCCCATCATCTTCGCCGCCTCGGCGGGGGTC
>JAUVRF010000085.1 GCA_030597775.1 Methanobacteriota archaeon
CGCAGGGTGGCGTGTCTTGGTCTCCTCATCGTAATCCTGTCCGCGCTGGTCGGACCCCTACTCTGGTTGATCATCAGGAACGTCCCGGAGACCCGGCCGGTTCCACAGTACTACGGCTATCCCGTCCCCCAGTACTATCCACCTCCCCAGTACTATCCACCTCCCCAGTACTATCCACCCCCCCAGTACCAGCAACAGCAGTACTCGGCCTACGACCAGCATTACTACGATACCGTCGAGGTCGTCGAGGTGGATGTGGAACAGGGTTACGACCAGACCCATTACGACCCGTACAAGCGCAGATGAGCTCGCCCTCGTCGGCGGGGACTGGTAAAGTATTAAAGGATAGAACCGATTTAGAGGTAGGGGAAAATATGGTCTCTTTGATAGAACTCCGAGAGAAATTGACGAAAGTGTCGTGGTTTGGGTTACCGATGCTCATCCTTTGGACCTCATCTCCCATCTCCCAACAAGAGGAGGAACTGGGATTTGCGATCTTTGGAGGGTTGATGATTTGCATGGTCGTGATGCTGATCATCTCGATCTTGATCGCGGTCTGGGTCTACCGGGATGCAAAATCGCGTGGCATGAGCGGTGCGCTCTGGCTCATTATCGTTCTGCTCTTTGGCATCATCGGTCTGATCATCTACCTTGTGGTGCGTCATGACAAGGTGCCCGAGGGGTACTATCCGCCACCTGGGCAGTACCCACCACCACAGCAGTACCAGCAACCGTACCAGCAGCAGCCGTATCAGCAGCCGTACCAGCAGCCGCAGCAGCCGCAGCAGCCGCAGCAGCCGCCACCCGACCAACAACCGCCCGACCAGCAGCAACCGCCGCCGCCGCAGGGACAGAACTACGACCCGGAGACGGGCCAGGACAAGCGAACGGCACCGGACTCACCCCTGATCAAGCTCAACGCCCCCGAAGGGGAACTCCACATCTACCCGAATCTCGGAGCTCGCCCACCTACCCTGATCGATCATCGTGGAGATGTGGACCCTCGATCGTCCCCTCTACCTCCTCGACGCCGGCCTCTCCGTCCTCTCCACCGGAGGGTTCGGCCTCACCACCATCCCCTCCCGCTCGACGCATCCTGAGGCCGAGGACCAGCAGCAGGACCAGGACCACGACCAGGATTGCGATGCCAATGGCCAGCCCGGTGCTGCCGGCGAGCAGGCTCTCCTGCTCGGGTATGGGGACGGCGATGAAGCTGTCGGCCTTGCCGCTGTCGTCATCTCGGATGGATACGTAGACGATGAAGTCTCCAGCCTCCTCGAACTCGTGGGTGACCACCGCCCCGGAGGCCAGCGAGCCATCGCCGAAGGACCAGGTGATGATGAGGTACTCCAGGTCTGTGGCGGTGTCGTTGAGGCCGATGATGGTGAAGGTGAGCTCCTCCCCCACCCCTGCCTCCGTGATCTCGGCGAACGCCAATCCCTCCGGAGGTTTGTTCCTCACCTCCACCTGCAGGAACCTCTCTCCGATGGCCCCGTCGTCATCGGTGACCATCAGGATCACTGTATGGCTCCCGGATTCGCTCCAGCTGAATGCAGCCTGGGCACCCATGACGGTCCGGCTTCCGGATGTCCACTGGTAGGTCAGGGTCTCCATATCGCTTGGTGTGTCCGTCGTCCCGATGGCATCGAAGGCGACGACCTCATCCTCCCAGACCGAGGTCGCGCTCTGCGAGGCATCTGCGAATGGGGGCCTGTTCACCACCTTGACGGGCATCTGCGAGGAGTGCTCCGCCCCGTCGTCGTCGCGCACCGTCACCTTCACGACGTACGTGTCGCCCTGGGAGTAGATGTGCTCCACCGTGCCGGCGTGAGACCAGTCGAGGATGGTCCCGTCCCCCAGGTCCCACCTGAACTCGAGTCCGTCCTGGTCGGACGGTGTGTCGGTCCCATCCGCGTACAGCAGAACCTCCTCGTCCTCGTCCGTAGAGCCCGAGGTGGTCGAGATGGTCACGTACGGTCCGACATTCGTCACCTCGACCTGTCCCATCGAGATGCCCTGTGCCCCGTCGTCGTCGACGACGATGAGTGAGATATCGTACCTGCCCGTCAGCGCGTAGCTATGGGTCACCTTCTGGACGGGCTTGTGGCGCCAGTCGGTGATGTTCCCGTCACCGAAATCGAAGCGCCATTTCAGGGTCTCTGAGTCCGACGGGGAATCGGTCACGGTCCCGGATACCGTGAACTCCTGGTCCTCGTCCAGGTCCTGGACCCCGAGGGAGAGGGCCGCGAAGGGCAGCACGTTGTGGACGGTTATGTTGAAGGTGACGCTGCCGATGGCACCGTCCCCGTCCCTGGCTTCCACCCGCACCTCCATCGTCCCGGAGGTCCGGTACGTGTACGGCGTGCGGGCCTGGGAGAGCCAACCCGTGGCGTTCCCGTCGCCGAAGTGGATACGATAGTCCAGGTCGCCATCGTCCGAGGGTGTGTCGACGGCCGTCGTCTGGATCATTATCTGCTCGTCCTCGTGGGCGACCATGTCCCCCGGGTGGAGGACCTCTGGCGCCAGGTTCTCGACGGTGATCTCGATGGTGTCGCTGGAGATGGCGCTGTCATCGTCCCTCACGAACAGGGTCGCCTCGTGGCTCCCATGCTGGGGCCAGCTGACCGTCATCGTTGGCTCTGCGGTCCAGCCCCTGTCCTGCGAGTCCACCACCCACCGGAACCACAGGGAGTCCAGGTCGGATGGTGTGTCGGAGGAGCCTGAGCCGTTGAGGACCAATACCTCGTCCTCCGCCACCGTTACGTGCCCACCCGCATCGGCCGTGGGGATCTTGTTCCTGACATCGATGGTGATGGGGTCGGCGACCGCGACGAAGGACCGCCCTCCCTGGTCCCTTCCGACCCCCATCCTCGGAAGATATATGCCATGGTGGGACCAGTTGACATCGAGCATCGGCGTAGAGGTCCTTGCCTCGAACACACCATCGCCGTCCGCATCCCAGAAGTACCCGGGATAGTCACCGGTCGTGGCCGCGACGTCGGAGGTCGACAGCCTGACCGATCGGTCCTCCCAGGGAGCGGTCTGGTTGGCCCCGAAGGTAATCGCTTCGCCCGGGTCTACCTCGACGACGGTCAGGGTGGAGTTGGAGGCGACATCGATGTATGCCATCACGTGTCCCGAGGGGAACCTGACCAGTACCGTGTCGGCCTTGCTGGCCTTGCCCATGCCGAACTCGAGGGTAAGGTCGTTCATCTGGGCGTGGGAACCGGTGCCCCCCTCGACCTCCCGGGTCATGGTGGTGTTCCCGACCGTCACGGTCACCCGGGCCCCGAGGGCCATAGCGTTCGAATCGGTGCCCTCGGGCCGGACCTTCAGCCAGTTGTTCGTGTTGCCATAGTTCCGGAACAGATGTACCCTCGAGGGGCCTGTGAGGGGAGCCTTGCCGCCGGTGACCAGGTCCATGTCCCCGTCGTTGTCGTAATCGGCCCACGCGGCCCCGTAGGTGTTCCAGACCCGGAGACCGGAGGCCTGGGACACGTCCTCGAAGGTGCCGTTGCCCATGTTCAGGTACAAGAAGGAGTGGGAATAGCTGAGATCGTAGACCTGGGGCATGTAGACGTCCAGGTCGCCATCGTTGTCCACGTCGGCCCAGGCTATGCCGTCGTAGAGCTCGTCGCCCCTGTACGTCCCCGTCCCTCCCACGGGCTTGTAGGGGATGCCCGTGCCAGGACGCACGTCGGAGAAGTCCCAGTCCGGAGCGCCGTTGTTGACGTAGAACTTGCTGTCGTCACAGATGTATCCCCGGATGTCGCCGGGGCCAACGTACTTGTGGACCAGGTTCGCCTCCCACAGGTCCATGAGACCATCGTTGTTCCAGTCGGCCCAGGACGACCCGATCGTGTGGCCATAGTAGGGACCCTGGGTCTGGTAATAGAGGGGGTCTCCCGTGACGCCTGCGCTCGATGCCACGTTCGTGAAGTGGCCGGACCCATCGTTCCGCAGGAGGAAGTTCGGCAGGAGCCTGTAGTTGCTCACGTGGATGTCCGCGTCACCATCGTTGTCGTAGTCGGAGAAGGCGACCCCACGGCCGGGATAGGACCCGGCGCTCCTGATGCCGCTGGAGGTGGAGACGTCGGTGAAGGTCCCGTCACCCTCGTTGTGCCATAGGGTGTCCGGATAACCGACGTAGTTCCCGCTCTCGTAATTGGCAACGTAGATGTCAAGGTAGACGTCCCCATCGATGTCGCCCCACGCGGCCGAGGTGGACGGGTAATCGTCCACGGGGTACCCAGCGGCGGCCGTCACATCGGTGAAGGTCCAATCCGGCCCACCCTCGTTGCGGAACAGGTAATCCGACCTGGTCGGGGTCGAGGTGGACCAACCCCCTCCCGCAAGGTACACGTCCAGATCACCGTCATTGTCGTAATCGCCCCAGATGCCAACGTTGACCCCGCTGGTCCCCGCGAGGCCCGTCGCGATGGTCACGTCGGAGAAGGTCCACCCTGGTGGACCGCTGTTCCGCAGCAACCTCCTGCCGTTGACGAGGAGGTCCTGGTAACCGTCGTTGTCGTAATCGCCCCAGGCGAAGAAGTTACCGGTGAAGGCGTCGAGACCGGCCTCTACCGCGACATCATCGAAGTACACTGGCTCGTCGTCACCTCCCAGGTAGGAGAAGCGTTCCTCCACCTCGATCGGGAGCATGCCTCCCTCGGGGTCGTCCGGCGGGGACGGACCTCCGGGGGCCACCGATGGGATGGCCAACGCCATCGGGAGAAGGAGCATGAGGATGAGTGTGAGACTCGACACGGTTCTCTTCATCTTCAAGTACATCTTCCCCTGGAGGCCCCCGAAAGGACTGCTGAATTGATGGCGAGGTCCGTATTTATACCTTGCCAGACAGATGTCCAGCGCCACCTGCTTCTCCGTGAGCTCCTCCGGTCGGATGTCCACGTCCTGCTGCAGCGTCTACCCGGGTGGTCCACCTTCGCCGTCACGAGGACCCTCGGGGATCTCGGTGGGGTCGGAATACGGGCCGCTTGCCTCGTCGTACATACCTCCACCGCCCTCGTACACCACGACCTCCTCGCCCTCCGGTTCGGGGGGTTCCCTCGGCATGTAGAACTTGACTATGAGGAAGATGACCCCGCCGGCCGCCACGATGCCGATCAGGGCGATGACCGCCCACACCCACGTTGCGAAGCCCTCGTCCTCCTCGGGCGGCATCGGTACCTCCACGATGAGCTCCGCCTCGTTGTTGTTCTTGGAGAGCTCCTCGATGCGGAACCGGGGGTCCACGATGAACCTCAGCTTGTTCGTGCCTCCCTTGGCGTCCCAGATGAACACCAGGTTCTCCTCCTCGCCCGCCGACAGGTTGGACCCGGTGGTGAAGTCGATGGGCTTGTTGTAGTTCTCGAAGGACACGTCGTAGGCGCCCGAGTGCACAACACCGATGTTGGTGACCGTGAGGGTCACGGTGATCACCTCACCGTGCTCGGGCTCCAGGACGTCCAGGTGGATGTCCGAGGTGGAGATGGCAAGGTCGGGCAGGTTGTTGAGGGTGAACGACCGGTACGCGGGCTCCGTGAACTTGTCCCCGTCGGAGACGCGGACATAGATCTGCGATGGGCCCGACCTCTCACCGGACATGTCAAGGTCGAAGGCGAAGTCAAGGATGTTCTCGTTCTGGAGCACGAAGCCCCAGCCCTCGGACCATTCATCCCCCGACTCGATCCTCCACTGGACCGTGTGGTTCTCGCCGAAGCCCTCGTCGTCGTAGGCCGTCCCGTCCACGGCGACCGTTCCGATGTAGGTGGTCGAGTTCTCGGGCTTGGCCAGGTTCAGACGGGGTGGATTGTTGTTGTCCACGTCCACGACGATGGAGTCCTCCGGACCCAGGACGAACCCGTCGCTGGCCCATGCCTTTATCGTGATGAGACCATCGGGATACTGGGTCGAGTCGAAGCTGTGCTCCCAGGACGTGGTGCCTGGAATTCGGACCGGTTCCTCGTCGGCCACCTGGACGAAGATCGCCGCGAGTCCGGTGGTGCCGCCCTGATCGGCCGCCGTCCCTTGCACGAAGACCTCGTGACGGACCTCTGCGCCGTCGGCGGGTTGGGTGATCTCCACGACGGGGGGTTCGTTGTCCATCCTGACGAAGTACACGCCGACGGAGCTGTTGAGGTTCGCCGAGTAGGCCACGGCGACGCCCCCGTTGTCAAGGGTCATGACAGTGCCATCGTCCTCCCAGCCCCTCATCCCCCGGGATTCGTTCCAGGAACCGCCCACCTCGGTCGGTCCCGTGAAGGAGGTCCCGTCCTGGGAGAAGCTGTGCAGGACACGCTTCGGGTCATTCCCACCCTGGGTCCAGACGACGTGGACCCTGCCCAGCTCGTCGAAGGCCAGGTCGGGATTGGTCTGGGCGTTCCCCGCCTTGATCGCCGGCCATACCTCCTTTGCGAAGGCATAGGTGTCACCGCCGTCATCGGACCGGATGTGGAGTATGTGCCCATCCGCCTTGATGGGATTGAACACAATCTCCACCACATCGTCGTCGGACACGGCTATCGTCGGTCGGAGGGACCGGGGATTGTCCTCGGTCAGGGAGAAGATCTTGGTGATCGAGAAGGTCCCGTCGGTGGGAGCCTTCCTGGCGACCTTGATCCCGGCCTCCTTCGGAGCCCTGTACCCGTAGGCCACGTAGACCGTCCCGTCCGGTCCGATGGCCACATCGCCCTGGACATGGCTCTGGTCCGGGGGCATGCCTGACTCTATCGCCCTGGTTGGCCGTGGGTTGGGGCCGTCGTCGGGCCGGACGATGCAGAGCTTGGTCGTGTTCTGGCTCCTCTCGAGGTACACGATGTTCAGCGTGCCGGATTTGGTGATCGCCATGGCCGGATGCTCCTGGGCCAGGGTGTTGTCCACCACCTGGAACACGTCGGTGGGGTCGCGGAAGCTCTCGCCGCCGTCGTCGGACCGGGCCCATCGAACCCGCCACCAACCCTGGAGGACCTGCCACTGGGTGTACGTGGCATCGAGATGGCCGTCGGGATCGACCCCGATGTCGCAGGTGGTGGGCAGCGTCCGGGGTTGGTTGGGGTAGGGGTCCACCCTGATGTCCTCGTACCACGCATCGCCCATGTTCGGCGA
>JAUVRF010000470.1 GCA_030597775.1 Methanobacteriota archaeon
AGGGCCAGGGTCAGTGCCAGGGTCAGGGCAACGGCCAGGGCCAGGGTCAGGGTCAGGGTCAGGGCCAGGGTCAGGGTGACCAGGGCGCCGACTCGGACAATGACGGCATCGTCGAGCGCATCTAGGCGCTTAGATCTTCCAACGAGGCGGGGCACCTGCCCCCCTCAAACCCTTTTTTTTTATTTTCAACTGGGTCCGGTCGGTCGATTCTTCTATCTTCAGTAAGTATCATAGCTTAAGCCATCCCTCGGGAAGCTCCCTTTCCTCCCAACTTTTTTATACGTGGTCCTGGGTTCGGCCCTCCGTGGAAGAAGAGGCTGCCAACCGGGAGGCGCTGGACTACGCCTGCAAGCAGGTCGAGGCCGACCCCTCCGACGGCCTATTCTGGCTCCTCAAGGGCCACTGTCACTACCGTCTCGGAGAGCTCGAGGAGGCCGCCGAGGCCTACCACAGGGCCGGCGACCTGGGCGAGGAGCACAGCCACGCCTACTTCTTCTACGCCAGCTGCCTCATCGAGCTGGGCAAGATCGACGAGGCGATACCCCCACTACGGCTCCAGCTGGAAGCCATCCCCGACCACAGGGACGCCCTGTTCCTCCTGGGCCTCTGCCTGCGCCAGGCGGACCTGCGCGATGAGAGCGACCAGGCCCTCGAACGTGTCCGGGAGATCGACATCCAGTTCTACGAGCACATGTTCTCCCAGTACGCTGACCTCCTGGCGAAGGGCTCCCGCGATCCATTGCTCGGTCAGGCCCTCAAGGATGCCGCCAGGACCCTCAGGGACAAGGCGTGACCATCCGTTCACTCGGCCCGCTTGAACATCCGCTCCAGCTCGCCCTTCGTCACCCTGATGGCCGTTGGACGACCGTGGACGCATGCCAGGGGGTCTGTCGAGCCCGCCATTCCCCGAAGGAGGGTGACCACCTGCTTGGGGGACAACCGCTGACCGGCCCTTATCGAGAGGTGGCAGGCCATCGACCGGATGACCTCCTCCTTTGCCGACACCGTTCCCGATGCCTCCCCCTCCAGGAGGTCCTGGAGCAGCACGTCCACCTCCTCCTGGGTCATCTTCTGGCCCAGCATCGAGGGCAGGGCCTTCACGTAGAGCGTCCCGTCGTCGGCGTTGAAGAAGGAGAAGCCCAGCGACTCCAGTGCGTCCCTGCGGGTCTCGAGCCGTGTGAGCTGGCTCTCCGTGGGATGAAGGGCGATGGGTTCGAGCACCAACTGCTGCTTGAGCCTCCCGTGGGCCGCCGACGCCTTGATCGACTCGTAGGTCAACCGCTCTGCCAGGGCATGCTGGTCGATGAGGTACATCGCGTCCTCCCCCTCGCAGACGATGTAGGTGTCCATGATCTGGCCCACCGGTCGCAGGGAGACCAGCCAGGAGGGTACGTGGCCCAGGTCGTCCCACCCGGGCCTCTCACCCACGATGGGCCGGATATCCAGCGCGGCCCGGAGCCTGTCCTCCTCAAGAGCCCCTCCTGCCAGGTCGATCTGGACGCTCCCGGTCATCGGTTCATCGGAGGCAGGCTCGAAGGTGGGTAGATCCTCCTCGGCCCCAGCGCGACCAGCGCTCACGTCCAGGGGGATGTCGGTCCTCCGTGGCGCGGTCTCGGTCACCAGGTCTGCCTTGACCAGCGTGGAGCCGATGGCCTCCTCCACCGCCCGCTCCACCAGATCCGAGTCCCTGAACAGCACCTCCCTCTTGGCGGGATGGACGTTGACGTCGACACGGGCAGGGTCCACACCCACCTCCACCACGGCCACTGGCCACCTGCCCCGGAACAGGATCTCCCCGTAGGCGGCCTTCACCGCCTCGGACACCTCGGGAGCGTCCACGGGCCTGCCGTTCACCGACACGAAGAGCTGGGTCTTGTTCGGCTTGGCCAGCTGTGGCTTTCCCGTGAGGCCCGACACGTCGACCGGGTCGTCGGGGTCGGGGTCCACTATGGGTATCATGTAGCGGGCCACGTCCCGGCCCAGCACGGCCACGGCACGGTCCTGGAGGTTGCTGGCCGGAGGCGCGTTGAGCACCTCCCTTCCCGCCACCACGTGGACGAAGTGCACCATGCGCCGGGTCAGCGCCAGACGCATGACGGCGTCCGTCACCCTGGCCCCCTCCGGTCCCGGACCCTTCATGAAGCGCCTTCGCGCTGGCACGTTGTAGAACAGGTCCCGGATCTCGATGGCGGTGCCATCGGTGGCGCCCACCTCGTCGACGGAGATGACCTCGCCCCCCTGCACCGAGATCCGGGTCCCAGTGCGGGCCTCCCGGGTCTTGGTGACCAGTTCCATCTTGGACACGGCGGCGATGC
>JAUVRF010000284.1 GCA_030597775.1 Methanobacteriota archaeon
CGTGGCCCAAGGGGACTTCCAGGGATCCCTGCACATGACCGAGGAGCTCGAGGGGAGATTGGCTGCACGCTTGGCCAATCACACGGGAGTACTGCTCGGGGAGACGAGGGCGCACATCGATGACCTCAAGCACGAGGACCTTCTGGACGAGGCGAAGCATGCCAAGGACGCGTACAAGCTGGCCCAGCGATACGTAAGGGAAAAGGACACCCGTTCCGCCATATGCATCATCATGCAGATCGAGATGGACCACGATGATGCCTTGAGAAGGAGAAGGGAGATCCTGGTCGTTGGCTGACCCCGGCCCCTGACCATTCCACCGCAAGCCTTTTAGGTCCGGTCAACCTTCCCGAATCGGGTGAATTAGATGCAGGCAGGTCAGATGGCGTACGACCGGGCTATCACGGTCTTCTCTCCTGATGGTAGATTGTTCCAGGTAGAGTATGCCCGAGAGGCGGTGAAACGCGGTACCACCACCGTTGGCATGAAGTACAAGAACGGTGTGGTCTTCATTGTGGACAAGCGCATCTCCTCTCGACTCATCGAGCCCCAGTCGATCGAGAAGATATACAAGATCGACGAGAACATAGGATGCGCAACCTCGGGCCTCGTGGCCGATGCTCGCGTCCTGGTGGACCGGGCACGCATCGAGGCACAGATCAACAAGATCACCTACGGCGAGGCCATGACCGTGGACAACCTGGTCAAGCGCCTGTGCGACTTCAAGCAGACCTTCACACAGTACGGTGGCGTCAGACCCTTCGGCACCTCACTGCTCATCGCTGGTGTGGACAAGAACGGCAAGCACCTTTACGAGACCGACCCGTCGGGCGCCCTGATGGCGTACAAGGCGGGCTCCATCGGCTCTGGGCGCAACGCCGTCATCGGTCTCTTCGAGGACGAGTACGAGGAGAACCTCACTTTCGATGCCTGCATCGCTCTGGGCCTCAAGGCCCTTGACAAGGCGACCGACGCGGACCTCAACTCAGAAGCCGTGGAGATCGGTCTTGTCACGGACAAGAAGCCCTTCCAGAAGATGGAATCGAAGGACGTCGCGAAACACGTGAACGCCTTCAACAAGAACAAGGAATAAGGTCCCGGGAATCTCCCCCGGGCCCGAACGGGGGAATTGGATGGTAAGCCTTGACGACGCGGTCGTCGCTCGCCTGGATTCGCAGGGTTCTCACTTTGAGGTTTTGATAGACCCACACCTGGGCCAGGCCATGAAGAACGGAGAGGATGTGGACCTGGAGGACCTGTTGGCCGTCGATGAGGTGTTCAAGGACGCCCGGAAGGGCGACCGGATCTCGGACGAGCATGTGCAAAAGGTATTCCAGACATCCGACATCGAGGAGGTCGTCCGGAAGATAGTGATGGAGGGCGACATACAGCTCACCACCGAGCAACGAAGGCAGATGACCGAGGAGAAGCGGAAGCAGATCATCACCTACATCGCCAACAACGCCATCAATCCCCAGATGAAGGCACCCCACCCGCCCCAGCGCATCGAGAACGCGATGAACGAGGCCCGGGTGCACGTGGACCCCTTCAAGCCCGTGGAGTCCCAGGTCAAGGACGTGATGGACGCCATCAAGCCGCTCATTCCCATCCGCCTGGAGAAGACCACGATCGCCGTGAAGCTCTCCGCAGACAACTACGGGAAGGTCTACAAGGACATAACGGACTTCGGTGTCATCAAGAAGGAGGAATGGACCGGGGCTGGCTTCTGGATCGGTCTTGTGGAGATCCCCGCTGGCATGCAGGGGGACTTCTTCGACCGCCTCAACAACAAGACCCACGGTGACGTGGAGACCAAGATAGTCGAGTGAGGGCCCTCCCAGCTCCTGACGTTCCACAGGAAACCTTTTATACGACATCCTCCTTCCCAATTTCGAAGAGGAGAGAGAGAACGAGACCAAGTCGCTGCTCCGACGGTATACGGGGCGCGAAAATGTCCGACCGGAACAAAACGAAAGGACACGACCCGCCATGTCCGCAATTGCGAACACATCTACCAACAACTGAACGGCGGATTCATACACTCGTTTTCAAATTTCTCCCAAGGAGAGAATTTACTTGACCGGCGAAGAACGCTCAAGAAAAGATAGACCCCCACGGGATAGGGACGGGCGCAGCTCCGACAGGAGGCGCGACGACCACCGTGGTGGAGGACGCCGAGACGACCGCGGAGGCGGTGGAAGGCGTGACGACCGCGGAGGCGGTGGAAGGCGTGACGACCGCAGGGGCGGTGGAAGGCGCGATGACCGCCGTGGCGGCGGCAGGCGCGATGACCGCAGAGGCGGTGGAAGACGAGATGACCGCAGAGGCGGCGGCAGGCGCGATGACCGCAGAGGCGGTGGAAGGCGCGACGATCGCCGTGGCGGCGGCAGGCGTGACAGCCACTCGTATGGGATGCAGGACGACAAGGTCGATCTTGTGCCCAGCTACGAATCCATGCGTCGCCCCATCGGTCCGGACGGAAAGCCATTACCCCGGGAGATAGTCGTCCCCGGGCAGATCCTGACCGTTGAGGACATGCGTCCCGGCCTAGGTGCATACAAGACCGGAGGCGAGATCGTGTCCGCGACATTGGGGATCAAGAACGTGGATGGGTCATTTGCAAGCGTCATCCCCCTAGGCGGACAGTACTTCCCCAGGGTCGGTGACATCCTCATCGGTAACATCGAGGATGTGGGTCCGTCCAACTGGCTCATCGAGATAGCCGCACCCTACCCCGCTCCGATGCACGTCAACGAGGTGCCATGGCACGTGGAGTTCGGCGAGACCACCCACTTCATGAAGGCCGGGGACGTCGTCATAGTGCGTATCATCAAGGTGACGATGGTGGGACGTGTCCAGGTGACAATGGAAGGCCCGGGGCTACGAAAGCTCCAGGGCGGACAGATCACCACCGTCCCACACTCGAAGGTGCCGCGTATCATCGGGACCAAGGGCTCGATGATAAGTCTCATCAAGAAGTATACTGGCTGCAGGCTGGTCGTGGGACAGAACGGCCGCATCTGGATCGACGGCGAGCCCGATGACATACTCATCACCATCGGCGCCATCCAGATGATCGCCGATCAGGCCCATGTCCACGGCCTCACCAACAACGTGAAGGAGTTCCTGCAGAGGGCCAAGGGGATCGATCCCGAGGTCGAGGCCGAGGAGGAACGGAAGGCCGCCGAGGCCCGTCGCGCCGAACAGGAGCGGAGGCGGGCAGAGCAGGAGCAGAGGCGTGCGGAACAGGAGAAGAAGCGTGCCGAAGAGAAGCAGAAGAAGGCCGAGATGGCAGCCGAGAGTGAGAAACAGAAGAGGGAACTGGAGGAGGAGGAGGACTTCGATGACGAGTACGATTCCATCTCCGACGATAAACTTTGCCGCGACCCGAATGGCAGCGGTGACGGCATCGTCACCATCCTCGCCCCCGACGGCGAATCGCTGATGGTCGTGGACGAGGAAGAGCTCCCCCAGTGCGAGGAGCTGGATGAGAAAGAAGACA
>JAUVRF010000504.1 GCA_030597775.1 Methanobacteriota archaeon
GAGGAAGGTCTCCCTGGCCTCGATGGGAACGCTGGCACCAGATGCCACGGGATGGCCACCCCCGCGACCTCCGACCTCGCCCCCTGCCACCGACATCGCATGGGCCAGGTCGACGCCCTTCTCGACGAGGCGGTCCGTGGCCCTTGCGGACACGTTGAGGGTCTCGCCATCGGGGAACAGGGAGAGGACCGGAGCGTCCTTGGGGAAGAGGTATATCATACCCAGCCCGGCCAGGGGTCCACCGATGTGGCCTGCCGGGGGTTCGAACCATTGCACGTGGTCCAGGGGCTGGGTCCCGCTATCCTCCAGGTGGCGAAGGCCGGCCCTGACCTGGTCGCGGAAGTCCTCCCGGGCCTCTTTGCACAGTTCGATGTGCGCAGGATATCCCAGGCAGGCACCGGCGCCGACACCGGTGTCACCGAGGCGCCCGGCCGCGTTCACCTGGTTTGAGAAATCGTCCAGCCAGGCACTCCTGGCGGGCCACCATAGGCGCTGCTGGACCGCCCGCTGGGCGAAGGGTGCCTGGACCCCTTCCCTGGACAGGAGCACGATGAGGTACGAGCCCAGGCCCCTGATGACCTCCTCCGGGAGTTCCTCCAGGGGAAGGTTGCCGTCCACTCCCATCTCCTCGAGGAGGGTCTCGACCTTCTCCTTGCGACCGCTCAGACCGCGGATGTACGGGTCAGTGGTCCGGACGAGGGCGTCCAGGAGCGTGTCGCCGCTCAGGCCTAGGGCCCTGCGCCTCTCCACGATCCCCCTCCTGATGGCCTCCTGTTCGATGGCCGCGTTCACAGAACGCATGCCATCGACATGCTGCATGTCACCGATGGCGCCAGCGAGGGCCAGGGGTGCCAGGTCCCATGCTCCCTGGGGGTCCAGGGCGAGGGCCAGCAGGAAGGCCGTCGAGGCGCCGGAGGCGTCCTTGGCGCCCACGAGGCCGTAGTCGTTGGCGTTGACCTCCAGAAGGTGCGCGGGTCGCTCACCGCCCTGCTTCACGTGATGGTCCAGGATGATGACCGGTCTCTCGAGGGTTGCCAGTTCATCCACCTGTCCCGAGCCCATGTCCGAGATGATCAGCACGTCCCATTCCTGCTCGCCGAGCCGTGCGATCTCCGCGGGGCCCATGTTGCCCCAGAGGCTGGTGTGGACCGCGTACGATGCCCGGGTGCAGACCGCGGTGACAATGGAACCTGCGCATATCCCGTCCACATCGTGATGGGACACGATGCGGACCAGCTCTGGCTTGATCTGCAGGAGGTAAGATGCAGCGTTCTCGGCTGCTTGCGAAAGTCCCTCACCTGCGATCTCCCGCAGGGAGGGCATGGGCCTACTCCACCATCAGTCGGGCGGTGTCGAGGGTGTACTTGAAGTCGTCCTGCAGGCGTCCAGTGCCCCTGTAGTACTTGACCAGCCGCCGGATCTTGGCCTCGATGAGATGCATGGACCGCTTGTTGTGCAGGTCCTTCGGGTTCCTCTGCAGGTGCGCTGCGAGGTTGATGGCCTTGCGCATGAGGTTCTCGAGGTCCTCGGGTCGCTCGGGCTCCAACTCGTTGTCCAAGAGGATCCGGTTGATGCTCTTGCCGGTGGCAAGCTTCACCGAGGGGACGGCATACTCGTCACGAAGACGGATGCCAATGATGCTGGTGGAAAGTTCGTTGCCCGCAAGCTCCACGACCTTCTCCTCGATCTCCTCGGCCGTGAGGGGGACCCAGAAGGGGTTCTCGGTGACGAATGGCTTGGTGGAACCAGCCTTTCCGCGCCGTCTCGTGTGCATCCTTGCCATCAGCAGACCTCGGTGCGTGTAGCGGCACGAATGCACTTCTAATATATAAACATCACCGGGCCTGGACGCGACGGGACGCCCATGATGGCGAGGGTGCCAGGGTCCCTACTTGTCCGCTTCTGCCTTCTTCTTTTTGGAACCCGACGAGGAGGATGCGGACCTCTTCTTGGTGGACTTGGTCACCTTGGTCTTCTTCTTGGAGGTGGTGGTCTTCTTCTTTTTGGGGGGGGCGGCCTTCTGCTTTTTGGAGGGGGCCGCCTTCTTCGCCGGGGCCTCCTCCTCTTCCCCCTCCTCTTCCTCACCGTCCTTGGCGGCGGCAGCCTTCTCCTCCACCATATCCTTGGC
>JAUVRF010000577.1 GCA_030597775.1 Methanobacteriota archaeon
ACGCCGGCACCACCTCCGGCCGGGCCGACGGCGAGACCGCCCGGACGGCCAAGGCCGAGGACGCCGCGGGAGACGCCGCCGAGGTCGCCATCAACGTGATCGTGGACAACCACCTACCCACCCTGGCGATCGTGTCGCCCACCGACGGGCAGTTCGTCACCGGGATGATCAACTTCCAGGTGTCCTCCTCCGACGCGAGGCACATCGTGAGGGTCACCCTGGACTGGGGCGAGGGCGACCCGGTGTTCGCCACCATCAACACCGCCACCAACTACTACGAGCACAGCCTCGACACCACCACCCTCGTGGACGGCACCTACGAGCTGAAGGCGACCTCCGTCGACGGCTCGGGCCTGGTCTCCGTGGCCATGGTGGTGTTCTTCGTGGACAATACCGAACCCGAGCTAGTGTTCGAGGGTCCCCTGACCGGGGCGATCCTCGACGGGGAGGTCACCGTGAACGCCAGCGCCTCCGACACCTTCATCGATACCCTGCAGTTCTCCGTCGACGGAGTGGGCTGGGTTGACATGGAGGACGGCGCGGGCACCTTCGACAGCACCCTGTTCTCCGACGGCGAGCACACCATAACCGTCCGCGCCATCGATGGATCGGGCAAGGTGACCGAGACCTCCTCCGAGGTGACCATCGACAACACCGCCCCCGCCATCTCCGTGGCGGACTTCCCCGACATGGACGAGCACCTGGCCGGAGACATCGGCTTCGACCTCTTCTCCGACGACGCCGTGGGCGTCGTGGCGGTCACCGTGACCATCGGTGACGAGACGTGGCCCGTCTACATCAACCCCCTGACCGGGTTCTACGAGTGGACCTTCGTCACCACCGGTTTCGATGACGGTACCTACGACCTGGAATTCACCTCCAACGATGCCGCGGGACACACCTCATCCATCATGTGGTCCGTGTTCGTGGACAACACCGCGCCCGTCGTGGTGGACCAGTCCCCCAGGGACAGGGCCACCGTGCAGGGCATCGTCCGGTTCGAGGTGAGCACCGACGACGCCACCGGCATCGGGTCGGTGCTGCTGCGCATCGGCCGCGGCCCGTGGATCACCATGACCGAGCTGGACGACGGCACCTACCTCTACAAGTGGGAGACCACCAACGAGGACAACGATGACTGGGAGTACACCGTCCGGGTTACGGACACCCTGGGCAATACCGAGGACACCACTTCCAAGTTCACGGTCGACAACCCGGCCAACCTGACCTGGCTCGTGCTGCTGATCATCCTCATCGTCCTGGTCGTGCTGGGCTGGTATATTATGCACCAGCGGGAGAAGGATGAGGACCTTCCCAGCGAGGAGGGCGACGAGCTGGAGGAGATCACCGCCGACTACGACGCCCTGGCCGGTCTCGAGGCCGAGGCCGAGGTGCCCTCCGGCGAGAACGGCGGCATTCCATCACCCGAGGACCTGGCCGCCGAGGTCGAGGTGGAGCTGGAGGAGAAGTCCTTCTAGTTGGGCTCCCGGCGACCGACCGGCCCTCCCGATGGGAGGGGACCCACCCCTGGACCGTAAGGTATAATCATATTAAGGGAGCGGTCCCTGGTAAGGACCACAGGGGACGGGAGGGTGCGTTGGACCATGACCCGACCCAGGAGGTTTTCCACATGACCGTGACCCCAGACGGTGGACCGCCAGCGACAGTGAAGGAGGAGAAGGAGGAGAAGGAGGAGAAGGAGGAGGAGGCCGATGTCAGGCTGCTCTTCGTCTACAATGCCGACAGCGGCATCGTCAACTCCCTCAAGGACCTGCT
>JAUVRF010000254.1 GCA_030597775.1 Methanobacteriota archaeon
CGATGTTCATTATAGTGGCCTACTCGCCCAGCGCGATGGCCGCGGTAACGACTGGAAGGACGGACAACTACGTGCCATCGTCGTCACGATACATACGAGACGACTCGACGGCCATCCCGATCATGGCCTTCGGCGCCGGTTCGAACATCCCGACCGACAGCCTCAACTGGGTCGAGGTGACCTTCTATATCACCTCGGGCTTCTCGACCAGCGATCTCAAGTCGCTGAGCGCCAACGGGTACAGGTCCGGTGTCGCCATCGTTCGTGACGACGGGGACGTCGATGACGTTTTCGATCTCAACGACACCGCGCTGACCGCCTCGGCGACGCCCACCTGGACCTTCCAGTGGTGGAACGAGGTCTACACCAGGATCAACCTCAACGACCCGGTGCCGCAGAACCCCGCCCTTGGTGACGACTACCAGTGGTTCGTGGTCATCAGGACCTCCGAGAGCATCTCGGACTCAGATGTCATCGACGCCCACATCGAGACCAACGACATCAGGTTCACCGGCGCCAGCCAGCCCAATGGTCAAAGGAACGCCCTCACCCTCGATGTCAGAGAGACCAGATGGACGGACAGAGGGGACGGGCTGATGAGGTCAAACGAGGCCCAGGAGGTCTTGGGTCTCGACATCTGCGACGGCGGTCCCTACGAGAAGTGCGACGCCATCGACATCAGGTTCGTGAGCGTCTCCGGCCTGACCCAGTCCGACCTTCAGACCATCACCACCAGCGCCTCGCCCTCAGGCCTTGCCATCTACCGGAACACTGGCAATTCCGTCTGGGGTGCGGGTGATGTCGCAATAGACTGCACCAGCGTGGACACATCATCCTGGCCCTGGGTCACCCTGTACCTGGACGACGAGGACCTCCCCAATTCACCCTCCAACAGCTATCCCGAGTACTGGGTGGTAATCAGGACCTCGAGCACGATCAGTCACCTCGACCGGTTCTACGTCTACGGGGAGGGCTACACCGTATCGATCAACGGCACCCTTGACAACGCCTGGGAGCAACAGGTCACCACCCCCGACTGGGGCAACTGGGACACCGAGTACATCCTTATCGATCTTCAGGCCCCGATCCGCACCAGCTACTACTGGACCGAGTGGTCCCAGTGGCTGCACTGGACCAATGACGTCCTCTGGTTCAACAACGCCATCACCTGGGGCACCCAGACCGCCCAACTGACCGTATCGGTCTCCGACAGCGGTTCGGGTGTCTCTTACACCCACTTCTCTTACGAGAATAGCCTTTCGAGCGGCAATTACTACGATTACTCGACCCCGTACCGGTACACGTATAACTTCGACTCGGTCGACACCGACGCCAGCGCCCCCATAACCCTCACCATGGTGGACCGTGCTGGTAACTCGCAGACCTCCGACATCCGGTACGCCATGGACACCACGGCGCCCACCATCACCATCGTCGACCCTGTCGATCTGGATACCCTGTCCGGCATCGTAACCATCAAGGCCACCGCCTCCGATACCCAGGCGACGGTGGACTACACCACGGCCAGGGTCAGCTGGGACAACGGATGGTCATGGTACGCAATGTCCTGGGACGGCACCCACTTCACGTACGACTGGGACACCACCGTGCCCGTGGACGGTCAGTACAGGATCGTCGTGCAGGTATCGGACATGGTCTCCAACGTTGGCTCCGACCGTGTGAACGTCAACACCGACAACACCGGTCCGACCTCCTACATCCTCTGGCCGACCGCTGGCCAGTACATGCACTCTGCCGAGAACCTCACCGTTGTGGCCCTCGCCTCCGACTTCTCACCCATCGCCTCGATGGAGGCCCAGCTTAACTCCGGTGGTTGGGTCGCCATGACCTGGGACCCGATATACACGACCTGGACCGCCAACATGGGAGTGCCCGGTAGCGGCAACCTCGTGGTGGAGGTGCGAGCCACCGACACCGAGGGCAACCTGGGCACGACCGCCTCCGTGGTTTGTCTGGGTGACGCCAACGATCCCACCGTGACGATCTACTCGCCCGCCGACGGCGCCGAGCTGGGCAAGATCATCATCATCAAGGTGGACGCAGCGGACGCAGAGCAGCTGAGCATGGTCAAGGTCTGGGTCGCAGGCTCGACCACACTGCTCCTCGACGCGACGTACAATCCGATCACCGGCTACTACGAGGTGGTCATCGATACCACCCTGCTCGGTGACGGCACCTGGGCCATCGCTGCCATTGCCTGGGATGAGGCTGGCAGGTACAACATCACCACATCCATCAACATCACCGTGGACAACACCGAGCCCACCCTTGCCATCTCGCAACCCACCAGTGGCTCGTACATCTATGGTACCTACACCATCACCGCTATCGCCACCGACTCCGGCTCCGGCTTCGACGTGGGTGGCCTCGCCTTGACCATCGATGGCGGGGAATGGAAGGCCATGACCCTCTCGGGCGGCGTCTGGTCCTACAACCTGGACACCACCGCATTGGCCGATGGTCCACACACCATAGTTGTCGGCGCCATAGACGATGCGGGCAACTTCGCCGTGAGGACCGTCACCATCATGGTGGACAACACCATGCCCGTGGTCAATGTCATCTCTCCCTCTGCTGACGATTGGATCGAGGGAACCTACACCTTCGCCATCTCCGCGACGGACAACTACGGCCTTGCCAGTGTCTCGGCCAGCATCGTGGGCCCGTCCTCGACCATGGACGTGACCTTCGGTTACAACGCGGCCTCGGGCTACTACGAGTGGACCGTGGACACGACCTCTTGGGATGACGGTGCCTACACCATCACGCCCTCGGCCTTCGAGCTCTCAGGAAGGGAGTACACCGGGGCCTCGAGCGTCGCCTTCTGGCTGGACAACAACGACCCGACCCTTATCGTGGTGGCGCCGCTGGATGGCGAGATCATCCTCAACGCGACCTACACCGTGACCGTCCAGGCGAGCGATCTGGTCTTCGGCCTGCAGCCCGGGGACGTGCAGTGGCGCGTCGACGCCAACCAGTGGCAGGACATGAACGCGGGCACCTCCGATTGGTCCGCGAACTGGTTCACCACCGACTTCGCCGACGGTCAGCACACCCTGACCTTCAGGGCCATCGACGGCGTTGGCCACACCGTGACCCATACCGTGACCGTCACCGTGGACAACAACGACCCGACCGTCGCCCTGAACTCGCCCTCCGTGAGCGAGTACGTCAGCGGGGTGTACACCTTCTCCGCGCGCGCGTCGGACACCCTGGGCATCCGGTCGGTGGAGATGCATTTCGGATTCTCCGGACCCGCTCCCCTCTCCGATGCGATGTCGACCTACAACCCATCCACCGGCTACTGGGAGCTATCCGTGGACACCACGACGCTGCCCGACGGACCGGCCACAATGATGTTGACGGCCATCGATACCTCCGGCAGGATGGCGATCAGCGTCGAGTACGCCTTCGCGGTCGACAACAACGCACCCAGCCTGCTGCTCCTGAGCCCCACCCCCGGCGAGATAGTCCTCGACGGCATGATGGAGGTCCTGATCGACGCCGACGACGATGGTTTCGACCTGGCCTTGGGGAACGTGGAGTACAATCTGGATGCCACGGGTTGGATCGCCATGGGCAACCTCTCTGGCGAACCCACGCTGTGGGGCTTCGACCTCAACACCGCCACGATGTCCGACGGCGAGCACACCCTCGTCTTCCGGGTGACCGACTTCGCCGGTCACGTGACGACGACCTTCGTGAACTTCGTGGTGGACAACACCGACCCCACCTGCGGCATCATGTCGC
>JAUVRF010000033.1 GCA_030597775.1 Methanobacteriota archaeon
CATCCCCACCTTCGAGGCCACCACATCTGCCGACAGCGCCAGGGCCCAGGGGATCGAGAGCATCCGCAACATGGCCATCAGCAGCGCAAGGGTGCCCACAGTGACCTACCAGAAGATGCACGTCATCCCCAGGTTCCTGGTCCTGACCTTCTACCCCATCTGGATGTGCAGGTACACCTACAGAGGGCGCACCTACTTCGCCACGATGGACGGGATCACCGGGGACAGCCTTTCGGGGCGTGCTCCCGGGGACCCGCTCTACCAGAGCCTTGCCTTGGTAGGGGGCTGTGTCATCGGCGGTGTCCTGGCCGGGTTCTCCCTGTCCATACTTCCGTACTCCCCCGAGCTGGGGATCCTGGGTATCGTCGGGGGCGTCGTCATCTTCGCCGTCGCCTTCCTCTTCTTCCGCCATGGCTCGGAGGTTACGGAGGGGGACATCGAGAAGCCCTATCGCAAGTCGCTGAAGGGGTTCATACCGGGATTGAGGGGGATCTGAGATGCCTGTCCACATCGCCGCGGTCAAGTGTCCCTCGTGCGGTATGGCGATAGAGGGAATGACCGGGGACCGTGTTTTCCTTTGTCAATGTGGCGTCCTGCACACCCGGGACGACCAGGGCACCAGGGAACTGCATTACATCATCGCATCTCCCAGATCGCCGAGCGCGGCTCCCGGGTCCATCGTCTTCATCCCGTTCTGGCGGTTGGACTCCCAAGTGACGATACACCATCAGCGCTCCGAGGGCGGCCTGCTCCATAAGATCTTCGGGAAGGACTGGAGGGGTGGGAGGATGTACATCTTCGTGCCCGCCATGGACTGGGACCCGGACACCTACAAGCACTGGGCCAGCACCCTCACCAAGAACCCTCCACCCATCCATCCGGCCACCAGCTTCGGTCCCTACGAGCGATGGGCCGTGACCATAGAGGAGGGGGAGGCGGCCGCCCTGGCGGACTTCTTGATACTCACCTTCGAGGCCGAGAAACCTGGTGTCCTCCAGGAGATATCCTTCGAGGTGAGGGTGCTAGGTTCGTCCCTGATCTACTTTCCCTTCGACCGATCTAGCAGTGCCCTCAAGCCATTCTTCTAGTTGTTCGCATAGCTTTCGATCCACGAAAACCATCCATCCCAGACCCCCTGGAACGGACAAATAAAAGCCCCAAACAATTATATATGGTAATCCCCTTGGTTGGCCCGCTCCTGGCGGCGTGGATGCCAGTGACCTGGGGTGCTCTAGTCGGTTCCGGACCTTCTAGGGCCTTCGGTCCCAAGCACCATGCCATCTTGGGGGAGGGATGGCCCGACCTGGGGACAGGGGCAACAGGAATGCACGGAAGTGCGAAAATGAGATATGATAGAGGTTATGTGGATTTCGGGAGGCCTCCGCCACCAGTGAAGGAGGGCGATGTATTGACCGTCAAGATCGAGGGCGTTGGCTCCTCAGGCGACGGTCTCGCCCGTGTGAAGGGTTTCGTTATCTTCGTCCCAGGAGCCAGAATGGAGGAAGAGGTCAAGGTAAGGGTCACCAAGGTCTCCAGGAAGGTTGGTTTCGCAGAGAAGGTGGACGATGATTCGGTTGAAGAGACGGTAATAGATACGGAAGAGACCGAAGAAGATGAGGAATAGGTAGGCCATCCAATGGGGAAGCGTAGAAGGCGTCTGAAGCCGGGTGGACCCCGCAAGCAGTACACATCGACTGCCCAGGTGAGGATGCTCAACCTACATCACAAGGATGTTTTCAAGTACCATCTGAGCCAGATCCTCGAAGATTCGGAGATGAAGGATGATCAGAAACAGACCTTCAAGGCCAACATCCTCTCCAAGGCATCTCAGCAATCCATCGCCAGTGCCATCGAGTACATAGACTCGGTCGTTGCCGAGGGCCACCTGGAGGAGGACACCGCCCGACGCATCTTCCGACTCCTTGACGACTACACTACCCGTCGCTGATCGCCGTCACAGCACCCAGTTCAGATCAGGACCTCCCAGCGGGAGCGCTACCCATGGCCAGCCCGAGCGGTAACGAGGAACGTTCGATATCGAGAGGGATAAAAAGAGACGGGCGTGGGGAGGATGGGGCCTCCCCAAGCGCCCGGGGATAGGAGGCAATGCACGTTTTCACGTCACGGCTTATAGGGCCGCGGTTGCTTTCCTAAGATGGGACCCTTCCCTTGTATAGCGACGCGGGGGGGGTGAGTGAAAGTGCCAAGGGCGTTCGGGGTCATGGTATGTCGTAGGGGCTTCCGTCGAAGGGTTCATCATCCTCTGGCAGCACCTCGTCAGGCCCTCCCTTCACGAACCAGAAGTAAATGAAAATGAGGAAGGCCACCATGACCACGCTGGCTATCGCTACGATGATGGCCAGCATCACCAGGTCATCCAACCAAGCCATCCATCCTCGCCTCCGGGCTCCAGGCCCCCCAGGTCGGGAACGGACTATAAGCCTTCCGACCAGCTGGACCCCAACCTTTTTTATAGTCAGGTGTCCTACGAGCCAGGGGTGGCATCATGAACAGCTCTCCCATTATGGATATCGGTTCGTCATCGAGGGCCTTCAGGACCGTCGTCCTGCTCGGCCTCCTCGCGATCATGGTGGCAACGGTCATGACGCTATCGGTATCAGCGGAGGAGGGGGACCTGCAGCTGGGACAGGTCACATACAGCAGGTATGACTCGGACCTCGATGGCCTGATGGACCACGTCGAGGTCACAGCGGATGTCACCAACGGGAACGAGACCGTCTCCAAGATCTTCACCCTCGAGGTCGTCCTGTCCTTCGGCAACACCGATGTGGACCTCCAGACCAGCGGAGGCCGACTGGACCCCTTGGATTCAACAACCCTCACCCTCAAGGTCGGCACCGATCCCGACATGTCCGGAGGGACCTTCCTGGTGAGGGCGGTGCTCCACGCGGTTTACCTCCAGGGCCCTGTCATGGACGAGAACGAGACCTCTGTGGAGCTCTATCCCCTGGGAGAGTACGACATCGACCTTTCATCGAACCGGAGCTCCGTAGACACCAGGGAGAACACCTCCGTTGACTTCTCCATCTCCGTGAGCAGCCTCTCGAACAATCCAACGGATGTGAATATCATCCTGACCACCACCTTGGGGTGGCCCTACCAGCTGGAGACGAACATGGTGAGCCTGGACCCCGATGATGAGGTGGTGGTGAACCTCCGTGTCCTCGTGCCTCACAACGCACCTCCCGGTAGCATCGAGGCCTTTGCCCTGGAGGCCGAGGCTGTCCGGAATGCCACCGCGTTCAGCACCCTGAACCTCAATGTGAGGGTGGCGCTACAGGAGTTCGATCTGGCCTTGATTCTCACCTCGAACAGCGTCTTCGTGGCCTCGGGGGAGACCGTCACCGTGTCCGGCTTCGTCACCAACCGGGGCAACAACCAGGACAACGTGACCCTCATCGTGGACCTTCCACAGGGATGGACCTCGACCTTCGACCCGCCCTTCCTCATGATCGACAGGGGGACCACACTGGGCTTCGACATGCACATCACCGCCCCCTCGGGACTTCAGGAGACCGGTGTGCTTGAGGCCAACGTCTCGGCCCTCTCGAAGGGGCTTGTCGCCGAGGACAACAAGGTGTTGAGGGTCGTCTTCAACACCGCCGAGCTCGCGATAGACACGGGCAATGTCACCGTGAGCCCCAAGACCCCGACCGCTGGGGACGAGGTGACCATCCAGGCCACCATTATCAATGCTGGTGCCATCATAGCATCGGGCGTTGTCGTCGCCCTCACCTCGGACATCGGCGAGGTGGCGAGGACCACCCTTGACGACCTTGCCCCGGGCCGCCTGGGCGTGGCCACCCTCAAGTGGACGCCCGCACCGGGGAGCCACCTGGTCAGGGTGGTCGTTGACCCCGACGGCGAGATCGCGGAGACGGACGAGGACAACAACCAGATCTCGATCACCATTATGGTCATCAGTCCCGACCTCTCCGTCGTACCCTCGGACATCGCCATCGATCCGTCCTACCCCACCGAGAGCAGCGAGGCCACCATCAGGATCGTCATCACCAACACCAAGCAGCTTCTGGCCGGTCCATTCAATGTGCTCATCACGGTGGACGGGGAGGTGCTTGGGACCCGGGAGGTCGCAAGCGGGCTCGTGGGAGGCGACAACGTGACCCTGGAACTGCTATGGACCGCCACCCCTGGCAGGCATACCTTCAAGGTGGAGGTGGACCCGGACGGCGATGTCCTCGAGGAGGACCGGTCCAACAATGTGGCGTCCCGTTCTTTCTCCGTCAACGCGAGGCCCCAGGCGATCTTGAAGGCCAGCGAGGAGGAGATCAAGACCGGAGACGAGGTCACCCTCGATGCCAGCGATTCGATCGACACCGATGGCCGGATCCGCCAGTACTTCTTCGACTACGGCGACGGTACCGACTCGGGCTGGACCTTCTTCGCCACCGTGAACCACATCTACGCGGTGGCCGGCGAGTACGAGGTGCGCCTCTACGTCAGGGACGAGGCGGAGGCCCAGAACCAGGAACCGACCATTGTGACCATCAAGGTCACCCGTCGGGACGGTGGGGAGGAGTCCTCGCCGGGTCCGGCGGCCCTCGTGGCCCTCATGACACTTGCCATCGTGGCCTTCGCATTGGTTCTCCACAGAAGGGACGGTGAGGACCAGTAGGGAGGTGGGCCCACGTTCTGCGTGGAGTGCGGTAAGGAGGTTGAGGGAGAGGAGGAGCTGAGGGCCAGCCTGTGCCTCGATTGCTTCTTGGAGCGCAATTCCCTAATGACCCTACCCGACGTCATCGACCTGGTCCGTTGTCCCGATTGTGGCTCGACCTACGGCAGGGGAGGCTGGGGGCACCCCAGGGACCCTGGGGTCGAGCATGACCCTGACGAGATGGACCAGGGTGACGCCGGCACCGCGGCCGAGGGCGCACTGCAGGTCGTTGATGGGGGTCTTGTCCGCTCCGTGCAGATGCACGTCCGCCAGGAGACCTCTTCCATCTACGGGGTCGACGTGGAGGCGGAGGTCGGCTTCATGGGGCAGGTCGTCCCCGCCCAGGCCTCCACCCGGGTCAGGATAAAGGGCGAGATGTGCCAACCCTGCTCCCGAAAGGCGGGAATGTACTTCGAGGCCGTCATCCAGCTCCGGGGCACCAAGGACAGGCCCGCCACCGCGAATGAGCTGGACAAGGCCCGCACCTTCGTGAACGACGAGGTCAACAGGCTTGGCGCCCAGTCCCGTGGCGTGGCCCTTGTGAAGGTCGAGGAGCTCCATGGAGGGCTTGACTTCTACCTCACGAGCCATTCCGCGGCATCCCGGGTGGCCAAGTCCCTCTGCGCCATGTACAGCGCCTCCTCCTCCACGTCCACCACCATGGCGGGGAGGCGCGACGGCAGGGAGATCGTCCGCGTCACGCATCTGGTGAGGATGCCCGAGCTGAGGAGGGGAGACTACGTCATGCTGCGGGACCAGATGCTGAGGGTGATCTCCGCCCGCCCCAAGGATGTCACCGTTGAGGTCGCGGCGGGCACTGGCAAACGTCGCCATCTGGGCCGGGCCGAACGGCAGCAATTGACCTTCGTGGGAGACGCCGACTCTGCGGAGGAGGCCGTTCTGGTCTCGGCCACCGATACGGAGGTCCAGGTCCTGGACCCTGTGACCCTGTCCACCGTGGACGTCATTCTTCCCGAGGGCTACGAGGTCGGAGGTCGGGAGACGGTCCTCGTGGTGAGAACGGAGGATACCCTCTTCCTTGTGGGTTGATGGCGCTTCGGAATATGATGGTCAACTGGCCCGATCGCGGTCTTGATCCAGCTCGTCGATGATATCCTCGATCTCCTCATCGATACGGGCCAACTCCTCTTCCTTGCTGTCGATGTCGGAGTCTATCTCGTCAAGCTCCCCGTCTAGCCTCTCGACATCCTCGTCCAGATGGCGCATGTCGTCCTCGTCCATCTTCATAACATGGACCTGGCCATCATCACCCTTGATTGGGCCCTCCACCTCGTCGTCATCGGCCTCGACCTCCTCCTCCTCCTCCTCCTCGGCGGATGTCTCCCCGGGTTCGATGTACTCCAGCTCGTCCTCCTTGTCGAGACCATAGTGGGCTTCCTTCATGGTCTTGTACCTGTCCGAGGTCTGACGGATGATCAGGATTATGATCACGGTGGCAATGAGCGTCACGATGATGATCGCCAGCTCCTGGTTGGTGATCTCGAAGGAGAATCTGGACACCTCCACCTCGAGCGGTTCCTCGGTACGGTTGGTATTTATCCCGTCGAAGACCTCGATGTGGATCTCGTGGTTCCCCTCCTCTAGGCGTACGAAGACGTGATACGTCACCCCCGCCCTGTACTCGTCGTCCGTGATGTTCACGGGGACCATCTCCGCCGTCTCGTTGTCGCCGAAGTCGGCCCTGACGTAGACCGGGGCCCGGTTGTCGATGCTCACGTAGACCACTGAGATCTCGTAGTTGGTGTACACATCGCCCTCGGATGGGTCGATGATCTCGCTCCAGAGCTGGGGAGGCGCCAATGAGCTGGTCACGTTGAGATATATCGTGGCCCGGTCGCTGAGGCCGCCTATGTCCGTTGCCGTCAGCACGAGATAGTAGCTATCCGCCTCGAAGGGGGCGATGCCCACGACCCGCTTCGTCGTTCCATCCAGATGTAGGAAGTCGGGCAGATCGACGACCTCGAGCCTTGCGAAGAGGGGCAACTCGTCCTCTACGACGAAGGACAGGTCGATCGTGTCCCCGGGTCCAAAATCCACATCGTACGGAGCCACGTTCTCCTCCCCGTCGACCATCCACAACCTCGGAGGGATGTTGGCCGGCATGTGACCCCTCACGGCGTACACGCCATAGGAGGAGATGGTGGCGTAGACCTTGTGCTCGATGGCGTCCACGTGGGACCCGGGCACCTCCACCCAGATGCCACCGTCCTCGCGGGCGAGGACCAGCGAGGACTCGTCCATGCCGTACGGTATCAGGGTGGTGGAGTAGCTCACCTCCATGTCGCCGCTGTCGAAGATGGCGTCCCCGGTGAAATGGACCTTTAGGAAGATGCCTATGAGCTCCGGCGCATAGGGCTTCGGGTAATTGGCCTCCACGAAGACTATCTGGCCCGTGCCACCGTATGAGACCTTCAGCTGGGCTATGAACTGGGACTCGGTCACGGTCAGCGTCTGCTGGCTGGCCTGTAGTACCTCGACGGGTATCATGGTGGAGTTCACACCGCCCTCCCCGTCCGACACCGTCAGGGTCACCTGGCTCTCTCCCAAACGCAGGGAGGCGAAGAACACGGTATCCGGTCCCGAGTAGAGCAACCGATCGCCTATGTTGGTGATCCACTCGAAGGTCATCGGGTCCCCGTTGGGATCGTAGGTCGCCTCGGCATTGAACTCGATCACCTGGCCCATGACCACACGGGTACCAGGCAGGGGGGAGGAGACGCTGATGATGGGCGCGATGTTGGTCAGCACGGTGACCTCCCTGTTCATCGTCGAGGTGACGTTGATCACGACGAAGGCGTGGTACCTGTCCTTGTCCACGCGAACGCTGTGGGGATTGCGCATGTCCACCATCGTGGCGTTGATGATGCGGTCCAGCAGCTCGATGCTCACGGTCCCCGAGGGGCCGGTGACCCCGCTGAACACGGTCATCCCCCGAGAGTCGTTGACCTCCACGGATGCGTTCTCAAGGGGTTGGTACTCCTGATCGGTCACCCGGAGGTCCAGGGTCCAGGACACTTCCATCTTGGACGTGTTGTCCAAGTACACGATGCTACCGATATTGAAGGTCACATCGAGGAGGTACAGCTGGGAGCTCTGGTTCAATCTGATGTCGGTCCCGTACGGGGCCGCCTCCAGGAGTCCCCCGCTCATGCTGACGGAGGCCTGCTCCAGGTTCATGGGGAAGAAGCAGTTGGCCACGTCGGTGCCGGTCAGACGGGGCGAGGGGGTGCCCCTGGCGTTGATGCCATAGTAGCAATTGATGACCCGGCTGTCCTCGAAGATGGCGCCCGAGTCAAGGAAGTAGAGGCTGGACTCCAGGTCACCGGTGATCCGGGTACGTCTGAAGACTGGGGAAGCGCTATCGACGAACATCGAGCTGAAGCTGTCCATCACGGACTGATAGAACAGGACGTCGTCGGATTCGATGTTCATACCAATGGTGTCATCGTTGCCCAGGTCGGCGATCCGGGACTGGAGGACGGACATCTTGGCGCCGCCATCGACCTGGATTGTGTACCTGGCGGACAGGAACCAGCTCCTCAGCTCGGTGCGGTCGGAGGTGGTGATCGGGTCGCCATCGATATCGGTCAGGACCAGTTCGCCACCGGTGGCGATCCTGATATGGAACTCCAGGTCCTCGGTGCAGTTCATCACCAACCTCACGGACCTCAGGGTCAGCTTTCCTCCGAAGTCGATGGTGATGTTGCCGTTGATGTTAACGGTCAGGTTCTCGTACATGAGATCCTCGCCATCCTCCACGACCCAATCGCCCTCGGTCTCCCAGATCCCGTCACCAGGCGGGCTGCCGTAGGCCTCGTCCCCCGGCGCGCCCGCTCCCGATGCCACCAATGCGCCGAAGGCGAGTGCGACTAGGGCGATGATTGTCGGCCACAAAGTCCTTCTGGTCAAAGCCACTGGCTCCACCCATCCGGTCAATGCACGCCCTAGGAATTAACCTTTGGGGCGTGGTCCGCCGATGGGTGGACCAGTAAGTCTTATATGGGGACCCCCGCATATAGCAATGGGATGCGCAGCAGGATCGTAAATCTCTTTCTGGCCGAATCCCAATTGCTGGATGACAGGGCTCTCGATTTCCTCGTCTCTCAGGAGGACCCGATTGTGGTCTCGAGACGGGTGCTTGAGGGTGTGAACTCCTTGGAGACGGTCCCCCTCGTGCTGGGGTTGAGCGATGTCGAGGATTGCCTAGGTGACACCATCCGGAGGGGTGGTTCGACGGTGGTCATGGTTCCCTCCGGCAAGAGGGGCGACTCGGTCAATGTGCATAGGCTCCCGGAAGGGCTCGCGGGTGCCCACAAGGTCGAGACCGGTGCGTCCATGGCCTCCCTGGCCTCGCCCCCAGCCCCCGCCCGACGGATCGACCCACCGGCAGTCAGGACGGCTCCCAGGGTACCTCCGATGCCTGCGCCCATCACCCACGTGGTATCCGCTGCCAAGCGGGCGGAGACGGAGTGTTCCGTCGATATCCTCATGGACATAACCGGTGACTCCACCTGTTCGGGGTGCATCGGCGACTTCTCGAGGTACTTCCTGGACAGGTTCACCCGGTTGAAGCGGCTGATCTCCCACCGGAGGGAGATGATGGGGTCCGTTCCCATCGCGGCGATCAACAACCGGAGGGGCGATATCAAGACCATCGGCATGGTGATGGAACGCCAGACCACCTCCAAGGGGGGCGTCATCTTCGAGATCGAGGACGAGAGCGGGCGCATAAAGGTCCTGTCCTCTGGCAAGAAGGAGGTCCCGACCGACATCGTCACCGACGAGGTGGTGGGCATCGTGGGCACAATAAACCCCAAGGGGGACCTGGTGTACGCTGAGCAGCTGGTGCGGCCCGAGATCCCGGTCAGGCGGCGAACACATATGACGGAACATGACCTGAATGTGGCCTTCGCCGCAGACATCCACGTGGGCTCGAACACCTTCCTTGACACCCAGTGGAACCGCTTCATGGACTTCTTGAACGGCCGTCTGGACAACGGCAACGGCACCAAGAGCATCCTGGACACCCTCGAGGTGCTGATCGTCCCGGGGGACGTGGTGGACGGGATCGGGGTATTCCCGGGGCAGCAGGAGGAGCTGCTCATCTCGGACATCTACCGCCAGTACGAGGCCATGGCCGAGCTGCTCAAGGAGGTACCGGACCACATCGAGGTGATCATGACCCCGGGCAACCACGATGCCGTGCGATTGGCAGAACCCCAGCCCGCGCTCCCCAATGACATCCAGAAGATGTTCGCGGGGAAGGTGCGCTTCGTGGGTAACCCCTCCCTTATCGACATAGAGGGCGTGAAGATACTCTCCTACCACGGCAAGTCCATCGACGACTTCGTCACCCACGTGCAGTGCTGCACCTACGAGGACCCGATCACGGTGATGAAGGAGATGCTCAAGCGCCGTCACCTGGCGCCCATCTACGGAGGCCGCAC
>JAUVRF010000177.1 GCA_030597775.1 Methanobacteriota archaeon
CGACTGGATCTACACCTGCATGATGACGTTGTCCCCGGCCCCCAAGATCCCCCAGCAACCAAGGGGCATGTTAGTGGAGCCTGGCGACGGTCACGTGGCCCTGTCCTGGTACATGGTCGACGAGCCGGACCCACAGGGCGGCCCGGTCTCGTACAACATCTACTGGTCCGACTCATCCACCGGTGGCCTCAGCCTGCTGACCACCGTTGCGGAGAAGACCTACGTGCACAATGGCCTGGTGACCTGCAGGACGTATCGATACCAGATATCTGGTGCCAACAACGAGGGGGAGGGTCCCCTGTCCGACGTGGTGAGGGCAACCCCTGACCTGGTGCCAGACCAGCCCCGCCACCTGACGACCTCCAAGGTGGCATACGACGAGATCTCTCTCCAGTGGGACGCCCCGGCCAACTGGGGCGGAGCTGCTGGCCATTCCTACGCGGTATATCGTGGAGAGAACCCGTGGGGCATGAGCATGGTAGCGGCCAACGTGGTGTCGACCTCCTACTTGGACAAGGACACCCTCCAGCCGAACACCACCTACTATTACAGGGTGCAGGCGAAGAACGACCTGGGCGTCGGAGGGATCGAGAAGATCTCCGTCTACGTGCCACCCACCACTCCAGGCTTCCCCCTTGGCCTGAGCGTATCCGTCGCTTACGGTGATGTGGACCTCACATGGCAACCGCCCATGGACGAGGGTGGCGACTGTGTCCGGTACTACTCCATTTACAGGGCCGAGGAGGGCAAGGAACCCATCCTCGTCAAGGACCGCTTGACGGAGACCTTCCTCAAGGACACATCTGCGGATGCCGACGTTAGGTACGAGTACACCGTGGCTGCGGTGAACGTGGCCGGGGAGGGCACCCTCAGCACCCCCGTGAACGCATATGTCGCACCGCCGCCCACCACCGGCGAGACCGCCGCCGTCATCTACGAGGACATACCATTCTCGGGCTTGGTAGCCGTGGGCGCAGTTATAATAATAGGCGCGATAATGCTCGCACGCCTTTCCAGTGCCACCAACAGGGCCGAGAGGGCCAGAAAGGACTGAAGGGCGACGGAGGAGGGACGCTTTGCGTCGACATGGGTTCGCTATCGTTATCGCAGCCACACTGCTTCTGACGCTAGCAGCGACCAGTCTACCAGCCGCCGCCCACCCTCCGGACAAGCTCACCATCATCTACAATGACCGGCTGGACATCCTGACAGCCTCCATCAATCACGACGTGAAGGATGGTTCCGCCCACTACGTGGATATGATCAAGGTCTACATGAACGACGCCCTGGTCATCGAACGGATGTACGAGATGCAGGAGAGGGACAGCTACAACGTGCGCTTCTCGATCGTCGCGTCCGAGGGCGACGTCATCCGCGTCGCCCTGTGTTGCAACATCGAAGGTATGGTCGAGAGGGAGATGACGGTGGGGCCCGGCATCACCATCGTGGGCGACAACGAGGCAAGGCTCAACAACGCGTTCATGGTCCATGCCGCTATCCAGGTCCTTGCCCTCGTGATAGCCATCGTGAACATCCCCGGTGGCATGAGCTTCTACAAGGCCTGGAAGACCAAGACCAGGCCCACGGGCCGGAAGCGCCGCCACATCCGTATGGGCGAGACCGCCATTGCCCTGTGGGGGGTGGGGGCGCTGGGTGGCATCTACATCGTCTACATGACCTCGGGCGATTACTTCGGGAGCATCCATGGATGGCTGGCGATCTCGACCTTCATCAGCGCCATGTTCATGGGATACGCGGCCTCGACCCGGTTTCGCGCAGCTGGCTTCGGCAAGCGGATGTCGGCCCACATGCCCCTCGCGATGCTCACCGTCGTGCTCGCCGTGGTAACGATACTGTGTGGCCTCTGGACCGCAGGCATGATCTGAGACCATTATTCCCCCGGTCCGACCGAAATCGCAATCAACCGAGGGAACGTTATCTTGCCAGGGACCCCCGGGCGTCCCGGAAGGTGGTCGTACGAGCGGCGAGGTGGACGGAATGGACCGCAGGTCTGTCCTGCTCGTGGCCACTATGGCCTCCTTCCTGACCCCCTTCATGGGCTCGGCCGTGAACATAGCGCTTCCCAGCATAGGCGAGGAGTTCGCGATGGACGCGGTCCTCCTGAGCTGGGTGGCCACTGCCTACCTGCTCGCCGCCGCCATGTTCCTGATACCCTTCGGTCGGCTCTCAGACCTCATGGGAAGGAAGAGGGTCTTCCTGTGGGGAATGGTCGTCATCACCGGCCTCTCCCTGGCCCTCGGCATGTCCCTGTCGGGGGAGATGGTGGTGGTCCTGCGCTTCGTCCAGGGCATCGGCGCGGCCATGGTCTTCGGGACGGGTCTGGCCCTACTCACCTCGGTATATCCCAAGGAGGAGCGGGGCAAGGTCCTGGGCATCAACGTGGCCGCGGTCTACGTGGGTCTTTCCGTGGGTCCCTTCGTCGGCGGCATGATCACCCAGGAGCTGGGATGGCGATGGGTCTTCTTCCTGATAGTGCCCATGGGGGTCCTGGTCATCGGCACCGTCCTTTGGAAGTTGAAGGGCGACATCGCCGGGGCGAAGGGCGAGCCCTTCGACCTGCCCGGAGCGGTGATGTACAGCCTCGCCATCACCCTCGTCCTCCTGGGATTCTCCTCGTTGCCAGGCACCTTGGGCATCGCCCTGATGGTAGCGGGCCTGCTGGGCGCGTTCCTGTTCATCTTCTGGGGGTACTACGCCCCCTGTCCGGTGCTGGACATCAAGCTCTTCCTGCACAACCGGGTGTTCGCCTTCTCGAACCTTACCGCCCTCGTACACTACAGCGCCACCTTCGCCATCGCCTTCCTCCTCAGCCTCTATCTCCAGATGGTCAAGGGGATGCCCCCGACCCAGGCGGGCCTCGTCATCCTGGTCCAGCCCATCCTGATGGCCATCTTCTCTCCCCTGACGGGAAGGCTGTCGGACACGGTGGAGCCGCAGCGGGTGGCATCGGTGGGCATGGCCTTGACGACCATCGGCCTTGCGATGCTGACCTTCCTCACGACGGAGACAGACCTCCTCATGATCACACTGGCCCTGGTGATCATCGGCATCGGTTACGCCCTCTTCAGCTCGCCCAACACCAATGCGATCATGAGCGCTGTGGAGCCACGCTTCTACGGTGTCGCCTCGGGCACCGTCGGGACCATGCGCCTGCTGGGACAGGTGTTCAGCATGGGCATCGCCACCATGCTCTTCGCGGTCTTCATCGGCCGGGAGCAGATCACGCCGGAACTGGAGGACGAGTTCATGATGGCCATCAACGTGGCCTTCGCCATCTTCACGTTCCTGTGCTTCCTCGGCATCTTCGCGTCCCTGGCCCGTGGCAAGCTCAGGGGCTGAATCAGGGAAGGGTCCATCGGCCTAGGATCATGGCTCCCGGGCCCCTTCCTCCCTCTTCTCCCTCTTCTCCCTCTTCTCCCTCTCCTCCCTCTTCTCCTTCGTCTCCCTCTTCTCCCTCTTCTCCTTCGTCTCCTCCTCGATGGCCTTCACAGGGTTCAGATTGGCCCTGCCGCAGTAGGGGCAACGGACCCAGTCCTCCTCCCTGTGCATCTCGAAGGCGTACGAGCATTCGAAGCACTTGATGCGGAGGAGGTTCTCCATCTCCATCCCCTTGACCTCCTGCTTCATCACGAAGGCGGAGTACGGGTAGAGGAAGGCACCCAGAAGGAGCAGGGGGAAACCGAAGGCGATCGAGGGTGTGAAGGATGCCATCGGGGTGGAGAGCATGAAGCTGGCCAGGAGCAGGGGGAACAGGATCTGGATGTAGGCGGCCCGTCGGGCCCTTTCCGTCCTGGCGGACCTCAGGATCAGCAGCGCGAGGGTGAGGTTGAAGACCATCACGACGATGAGCATGGCGATGCCGATGGCCACGCAACCCGCCGAACCCATGTCCGCGGAGATCTCCCCGTCCCCGTCGTAGATGTACTCCAGGAACGTCATCAAGGAGATAAGGCCAGCAAAGAACATGGCCATTCCCACGAAGACTGCCGTCACAATGGCCACCTCGGCCCGCTCCCTGAGCCTCACAGGACCACCGCCAAGATGAACATGGCAACGGCCGCGGGGTACATCGACATCGGCGTGACCGCTCCCAATCTGGTCTTGATGTCCTTGAGGGGAACGGGGTTTATCATGAAGTAGACAAGGAGTGCTCCCGGGATGGATATCAGGAGGGAGAGGCCGAGCATCGCCCAGAGGGTGCGGTTGGTGGCCAGGCGGTCGTCGATCTCGTAACCGCGTCTCAGGAAGAAGGCGAAGCCGAACCAGAGGACGAGCAATATGATGAGGGCGACGAGGTAGCCGATGGTCTCGGAGTTCTCGTAGGTCCATTCCGCCCGGGCCGCCTCGACCCTGCGGTCCTCGTTCCCTTCCAGGATCGCGCTCTCCAGGTCGAAACCGGGGTTGGCAAGCTCCATTTGGAACAGGTACCAGTGGCTGCCGGCGTAGAAGGCGTCCCTGGTGTCGTCGATATCCAGGTCCCTGTCCTCTGGGACCCGAAAGAGGATGTCGATCTCCCCCACCTCGTTGGGCCAACCGGCGCTGGTGCCCAGGGGGAAGAACATCTTCCCGTCGTCCAGGGGGAGATCGATGGTCATGACCTCTCCGGCGAAGTCGGGGCTTCCGTAGACCGCGTCCACCAGATCCCACATGATCCTCTCGAGGCCCCGTTCGATCTTGTGTTCGTCCGACCAGCCGACCTCTTGATAGATCTGACTCTCGAGGGTCCACTTGAGGTCCCTTATCCTGTCCGATGACAGCTTGGGACTCTCGCGCAACTGGTCCGTGAGGTTCTGGGTCATGTTCGGGGCCCACTGCCTCAGGAGATCGAAGTCCTCGGGGTCGA
>JAUVRF010000013.1 GCA_030597775.1 Methanobacteriota archaeon
GCATCTTGCCGGCCTTGTTAAGCCTCCTCAACGTCTCCTCCAGCTCGTGGACCTTAATGCCGTCGTCGTCCATGTCCACGTGGACCACCTCGCACCCGTAGACCAAGAATGCATTGGAGCCGCCCAGGTAGGTGGGCGCCTCGGCCACCACCTTGTCGCCCTCGTTCAAGAGGATCTTGCCCAGCAGGTCCAGGGCCTGCTGAGAGCCGTTGGTCACCACAAGCTCGTCTCCGTCCCGGAACTCGCCGTCCTTGGCATAGTCCTCCTTCAACCAGTCCCGGAACTGGGTGACCCCCTCCGTGGCACCGTACTGGAGAGCCGCGGATCCGAAATCGGTCAACACCTCGTCCACTATCTCCCGTATCTCCTGGATCGGGAACGCCTTCGGGTTGGGAAGGCCTCCCGCGAACGATATCAGGTTGGGTCTAGCGGTCAGCTTCAACAGCTCGCGGATCTCTGAAGCCTTCATATTTCCGGCCAGGTCTGAGAAGAGTAGCTCGAAGTCGATACCCATTAGTATACCCTTGTCCGAATCGCACCCCTTGGATATCAGCCTTCCGTGACTTGGTGTCACACGGCTACGTTGCGAGTGAGTCCGATGACCACCTGGTTCCCGTCGATCTCCCAGGTGCGCTCCACTCCGACCGCGCCGCTGGCCAGGGATGACCCGATGGACACGTCGTCGGCCCGGACCTCCTCCTTGAGGTGCTCCAGGTGCTGACGGAGCCTGCCCTGGCCCACGTCGTCCAGGGCGATGCTCAGGCCCACCCGCTCCTCCAGGTCCAGGTCCATCTCCTTGCGCATCTCCTGCACGCGCCGGACCACCTCGCGGACCAGGCCCTCGGCGAGCAGCTCCTCGTCCAGCTCGATCTCGAGCACGACGGTGACGTCGCCCACGGGGCTGGTGCGGAACTCGCCCCGGTCCACCAGGTCGACCATGAGGTCGTCCATGGTGACCGTCCAGCCGCCCGGCAGGTCCATGGAGCCGTCCCGCTCCAGGGTCTCCAGCAGCACGGTGGGGTCGGCGTCCCGGATGGCCTCACCGGCCTGGTTGGCCTCGCCCTTGTACCTGGGACCGAGGGTGCCCATGTTCGGCCGGACCCTGCGCTCGAGGAAGCCCTCCATAGATGCCGACCGCTCGACCGCCTTGACGTTCGCCTCCTCGGCGATGAGGTCGTCCAGGACCGAGGTGGCCGCCAGGGCCTCGCCCTCGCCATCACCCACAAGGATGACCCGACGCAGCGGCTGTCGGTTCTTGATGTCGGCGGCGGCCCTCATGGCACGCACCGCCTCGCTGATCTCCCGGGCCACGTCCATGGCGGCCTCCAGGCCCGCGTCCCGGAGGGTGGGGTCGCCCGCGGGCCAGTCGGCCAGATGAACGGAGACGGGGTCGTCCTCGCCACGCAGCCCCTGGTAGATATGCTCGGTTATGAAGGGTATGAGGGGGGCGCACAGCTTGGCCAGGGTGTCGAGCGCGTCCCTCAGGGTGCCGTAGCAGGCGGCCTTGTCCTCGGTCATGCCCCCGATCCAGACACGCCTTCTGCTGCGACGCACGTACCAGTTGGAAAGGTCGTGGACCAGGAAGTGCTCCACCGTACGGGCGGCCTTGTGTATATCGTACACATCCAGCTGGGCGGTCACCTCTTCCACCAGGTGCTGGAGCCGGGACATGAGCCACCGGTCCAGGGGGGTCCTGTCCGCGGGGGCAGGGGCCGGGGAGTCCGGGCCGAACTCGTCCAGCTGGGAGTACGTGCGGTAGAAGCTGTCGGTGTTGTACAGCGTGAGCAGGAAGCGTCCCACCACCTCGCGCACCTGGTCCTCGTCGAAGTTGACATTATGCCAGGGGGCGTTTATGGAGAACATGTACCATCTCAAGGCGTCGGCACCGTGGCGGTTGAACATGTCCCAAGGGTCAACTGCGTTACCCCGGGACTTGGACATCTTCTTACCTTCCTTATCACGGATGAGGCCAAGTGCAAGGCAGTTGCGGTAGGAGAGGTCGTCGAAGACCGAACCAGCGATGGCGTGCATCGTGTAGAACCATCCCCGGGTCTGGTCCATCGCCTCGGAGATGAAGTCCACAGGGAAGCTCTCCTTGAACCTCTCCTCGTTCTCGAAGGGGTAGTGCCACTGGGCGAAGAAGGCGGAGCCGGAATCGTACCAGGCGTCGATCACGTACTCCTCTCGCTCCATGTCCTCGCCGCACTCGGGACAGGCCAGGACCCACCTGTCGATGTAGGGTTTGTGCAGGTCCAGCTCACCCTCGGGCTCGACGCGGGCCAGCTGCCGCAGTTCAGCGACCGAGCCTACGCAATGCTGATGACCACACCCGCAGTTCCAGATGGGCAGGGGAGTGCCCCAGTACCGGTCCCGGGATAGTGACCAGTCCTTGAGGTTCTCCAGGAAGTCACCGAACCGACCGTCCTTGAGGTTACCGGGGAACCAGTTGACCCTCTGGTTGGTTGCCTGCACCTTCTCCTTGATGGTGGACATGCGGATGTACCACGAGGGTAAGGTGTAGTAGAGCAGCGGGGAGTCGCACCTCCAGCAGAAGGGATAGGTGTGGACGTGGGTGGACCGGTTGAACAGGAGGCCCCTCTCCTTGAGGTTGGCCATGATCTCCTCGTCGGCGTCCTTCACGAAGCGGCCCGCCCATGGGGTGACCTCGGCGGTGAACTTGCCCGCGTCGTCCACGGGCTGGGGGGCCGGCAGGTCGTACTCCAGGCCCAGCTCCGCGTCCTCCTCCCCGAAGGCGGGGGCGGTGTGGACCACACCGGTTGTGCCCTCCTCCAGGGTAACCCAGTCTGCGGTGGTCACGTAGTGGCCGGGCCTATCCAGCTCGACGAAGTCGAAAAGGGGCTCGTACATCTGCGCCTCCAGCTCGTTGCCGAAGAAGGTCCGTTCCACCTCGTACTGCCCCTCGCCCAGGACGCTGTCCAGCAGGTTCTGTGCCAGCACCAGCTGCTCGCCCTTGTAGTTCACCAGGGCGTAGCGTTCCTCGGGATTGACGGCGAGGGCCACGTTGGAGATCAGCGTCCAGGGCGTGGTGGTCCACGCCAGGATGAACATGTTCTCCTTGCCTTTCATCTTGAACTTGATGGTGATGGAGGGGTCCTCGGTGTCCCGGTAGCCCTGGGCCACCTCGTGGGACGACAGGGTCGTTCCGCATCGGGGACAGTACGGCACCACCCGCACGCCCTTCTCGATGAGGCCCTTGTCCCACAGCTGACGCAGGGACCACCATACAGATTCCATGTAGTCGGGGTTAAAGGTGATGTAGGGGTCGTCCATGTCGATCCAGAAGGCCATCCGGTCCGACATCTGCTTCCACTCGTTCACGTAGCGGATCACGCTCTCGCGGCACTTGGCGTTGAACCTCTCGATGCCGTAGTCCTCGATGGCCTTCTTGTCGTGAAGGCCGAGCTCGGCCTCCACCTCCAGCTCGACGGGCAGGCCGTGGGTGTCCCAGCCGCCCATGCGCTCCACCAGGTAGCCCCGCATCGTCTTGTAGCGGCAGGCCATGTCCTTGAAGGCGCGGGCCTCCACGGAGTGGATGCCAGGCAGGCCGTTTGCGGTGGGGGGCCCCTCGAGGAAGATGAAGGGCTGGGCTCCCCGCCTAATGTCCATGGACGCCTGGAAGCAATCGTGTTCCTTCCAGAACTCCATGGTCCTCTCCTCTAGGGCGGGTGGTTCGTATTTCCTCGAGCTCGGTTCCGACATATCAGCACGTCCTGTGAACTTAGACTTGGCGAGAAAGGCTGTACGGTTAAAAAACGTTACGGATGCCAGGTTGGGGTCTCAATCCCCAGGATGGAGTTCATTTGGCGTAAGCACCATCGGTTTCTGTGTCTCCACCTTGGGAGATGCCCTTTTGAATCCTTTCAACGCTAGGAGTCCGATGATGAGGTAGGCGCAAAACCCGAACAGATAACTCATGCGTACATAGAAATTCTCAGTTGCGATGGCTCTTGACACGTCAGAATCAGGGGTGTAAGGCTCATTCAATACGTACCTGTCGATGAAATCCTCGGACACATCAATGAACGCCGGGAATAGTAGGAGTAAAAGACCAATCGAGATGACAGCCAGCTCTTGTAATTGACCTCGACTCATTTTAATTCTCTCGGTATGCATCCTATTCCATGTGATCAGCATCCAAAATAGGACGATGCAGAGGATTATGACGAACAGATAGAACCAGTAAGCACCGGCTACATCAGAGAACCAGTGCCCTTCTTGTTTATATCCGTACATCTGGTGAAACCTGAGCCATCCAAAGGAATAGATCACAGTAGTGATCACCATCACGAGGGCAATCATGGTGAGGGCCATGACCCGTCCTTTCGCTAGGCGGACGGGAGCGCCTTTGGACCTCAGGCTGAATGCCCACCAGGAGAAGAGTGCAATCATCAGGTAGATCAAGAAACCAACGATGATGTCGATGTAATCCAATAACAGGTACATGCGGCCAAAATCGTCCCAATCTTCAGCAGGCTCTGCTGGAAAGTCAGACAGCTCGTTGATCGAAACAATGGTTGCCGGAAGGATGAGAAGGGTAAGGGCCGTTGTGATGAATGCCAGTTCCCGAAAATGCATTGGCGACGTAGTCTCCCCGGTCTTCCTCATCTTCCTGTGCACTCGAACCAGGTACCAGACAATGATGAACAGGGCGATAATGTAGGTGTACAACCATGGACGATTGAGACCAATCGGTACATCAGAATCGATCAACAGTTCGGATAGTGGCCATTGGAGCTTATTGAAAATTAATCGATACAGCATTACGCATGCAATTATCCCCAGAAGCAGGATCCTACCCCTCTCCATCTCATCGAAGAAGTCACGAAACCTCCCGTAAAGACCCAAACCCCTATTCACCACGCAATGGATGAGTCTGACAATTGAAAAAGATATCCGGGGGTTAAAGTTAATGATATGTACTGGTAGGCCTACTTCAGATAGACCAGCTTCTCCCTCACCAGCTTCTTGACCTCGTCGTAGCGGTCCACCTTCTCGTGGATGTTGATGGGCTTGCCATCGCCCTTCTTGAGGTTCAGCTCGATGACCTTGAGGTCCTGGAGCTTGCCCCACCGGTATCCCCTGAAGTCCTTCCACGGATGGAAGACCGTCCGTCCCTTGGGCGGCTTGATCACGATCCCGCCCTGGTATATCTCCAGTTTCGGGACGCTCACGAACAGGCTGAGGATGAGGATGCCGAAGAATCCCAGGAAGACCCCGCCCGCGAACATGGGAACGTACATCCACCAGGGCATCTCGAGGACCCACCAGAGCAGGAACCCGATGGCCAGGAGGAATATCGCGGGAACGATGTACAGGAGGGCCGCCTTCCGGAGGTTGTCCTCGATGATCTTCATGGTCTCGCTGGAGGTCTCCGTTACGAAGTCGCCCTTCTCGGGATTGTCAGTTCGGTCCTTGTCAGGCAATCACGGACCCCCCTAGCAGGGCTCACTCCTCGTCGCCCATCATTCGCTTCATGAAGTCAACGGCCTCCTGCTTGTCAGCCGTGGCCGCGTCCACCGGCCGCCCTCTGGCCGCGGGGGTCGGTGTCCCCTCCTCGATGGTCTCCACGTCGATCTCGGCCCCGGGGGCGACCCCGCTTATCGCCGACGCCCCGGTTTCGGAAGTGGCCGCCCGGTCGGCCTTCTGCCGCCGGATGAACCAGTCGAAGCCAACGATGAACACCACCGCCGCCACGATGGCGAGCACGATGACCCAGAAGGTGAGCTGGGCGTAGATGGGCAGTTCATTGGTCTTCACGTCGTACGGGTTGCTGGCCGTGTAGAGCCCCTCGGTGTCGTAGGTCACGACGGTGCAGTAGTACTTGTGACCAGGGTCCAGGCCGGTGTAGGTGTACTTGCTCATGGCCTGGTTGGTGATGGTGTCCACCCTGTCACCCATGTCGTTGGACTCGGTGGAGAGGTAGATCTCATAGCGGTCGAAGTCGGCCTCCTGGTTGGGGGCCCACTCGATGGTGATGCTGTCGGTGGTCGACGAGGTCTTGAGTATCGCGGGGTACGAGGGCGGGATGTTGATGGCCGACTGCCGGTAAACTCCCATGGAGAAGCCGATGGGGCCCAGGGGGCCCTTGTTCACGATGATGAAGGCGTAGGTGCCGGTGTTGTCGGCGAGGAAGGTGCCCTGCCCGTCGATGAGGGTCCTCCCCTCGCTCACCTTGAGACCTATGGTATGCACGGGGGTGGTGCGGAAGGTGCCAAGGGGCTGGAATATCTGGAGCTCCAGGTGGACGTCCGATGACCAGTTGCCCTGGTCGTACCATAGGGTGATCTCCAGGTTGTCGCCGACCGTGAGGTGGATGGTGTAGATGTAGACGATCTCGTCCTCGAGGAACTGGTCGCTCTCGATGTGGCCGATGGGCCCGAACTCGGTGGCGTTGGTGTCCGCGTGGACCGCGAACTGCTGCATGCCCTCGACCTGGCTGATGTTCGCGAACATCGTCTTCTCGGGCTCGTCGAGGCTCCAGCCGTGGATGGCGATGACGCCGGTGTTGAACTTCTCCTCCGGCCCGACCTCCACCATGGCCACGGGGTTGGTGTAGAGGCCGTTGGTCAGCAACTTGAGGGCGTGGGTCCCACCCCCGGCGATGTAGGCGCTGGAAAGGACGGACCAGGAGTCCGAGGAAACGACGAACCGGTACTGCTCGTTCTGGTTGTAGTCGTCGACGAACCCACGCATCGGTCCTGAAAGGGACCGCCCGTCGATCGTCGCGTCCAGGATGTAGGCCAGCTCTCCCAGGTTGGCGAGGTTCAGCACGACAACGGCATACCTTACCGTGTCCTTCGAGGTGAAGATGATCTCCTGCTCGGTCCCAGGTCCGTTGGCGCTCCATGCCCGGGGACCCGCCTCGGGGTCGGTGGTGGACATGTACGGGGCGTCGGGGGCGAACACGAAGAGGCCCAGGTCGTACGAGTAGGTGTAGCCCGGCGGCATCCGCAGTGAGATGTCCGCCGTGGAGCCAGAGTTCAACGTCGGCGAGTAGGAGGCACCTATCTCCTGGTCGGTGAAGTTCATCGCCCCACCGGGCCAGGAGCCCGTGCTGGACGTTAGCTGGACCTGGTACGAGAGGGGCCTTCCCCCAGGTACCTCGGCCGTGAGGAGGATGAAGTGGCGGGGATTGCCCGGTTGCAGCAGGGTGCCGTCGATGACGAAGGCACCCACGGGGTCGTCCGCCGTGAGCTCCAGGGTCGAGAGCGCCACAGAATCGATGCTGGGCCACCTCAGGGTGGCGGTCATGGGCGCCACCGGGTCGACCCCTGGAAGCCGGACGACCACCAGGGTGTAATCGTCGAACACGGCGTTGAAGTTGAACGCGTCCTCTGAGTTGTCCTCGTCCAGGACCCCGGTGTTCAACGAGACCAGGCTGGAGGGGAACCCGTTGACGGCGTAGACCAGCTCGTAGTCCAGGCTCTCCATGGTCCCCAGGTTCGCCACCACGATCAGGTACTCGCCGGCCACAGTGGCGGTGTACATCAGGGTCGGGTCCCGGCTGTCGCCGGGGGTGGACATGGCCGCCACGTCCCCCTCGGTGCCCAGGTTCCTGTACAGCGCACCAGGGGCGAAGATGTACAGGCCGAACAGGTAGGGGTAGGTGTATCCGGCCGGGGGTGTGATGGTTATGTCGATGGTGTCCCTCTCCTCCAGGTCCACCACGTACGTCTCGAGGAACTCGACGGCCCTCCAGTTGCCGGTCAGGTTGTCGGACTGCGCCGACAGGGTGCGGGGCGAGTTCTCCAGCTCGATGACGTAGACGGGGGAGCCGGTGTCCACCTCCTCCCGGACGAAGTACCTGGTGGAGCTGGACAGCTCGTGTCCGTTCACGGCGATGAGCCCCACGGGCTCCAGGTCCAGCTGGCCCTTCTTGCTGCCCGGGACGTGACCGACCAACTCCTGGAGGATGGGGTTGGTGTCAAGGGCGGTGTTGTGCAGGTCGTGCCAGTACGACCCCTCGGAGGATGCCAGCCTGCTGCCCACCATGTTCCATCCGTCGGGAAGGGCCTGGAACTGGTACAGGTCCTCCCTGTTCTGCTCGTTGAGGTCCCCGACGAGGGGAGTGTCGTCCACAAGGGCACGTCCCTGGATGGTGACGTCCAGGGTGAAGGGTATGTCGTCCCTCGGGGCGAAGTTCACGATGATGACGGAGTAGATGCCGTTGACCGGAGCGGTGAACACCACGTTCTGCTCGGTGTTGCCCCCGCTCCGGGACTGGGCCGTGGGACCGGAGGCGAACTCGGGTCGCTCGCCCGATATGGAGTAGTACTTGTCCTCAGGCGGGAAGACGTAGATGCCCAGGTCGTAATCGTAGTTGTAATCGGGGTCCACCTGGAGCCTGAAGTCGGCCGTCTGGGAGGACCTGAGGTCGATCTCGTACAGCGTGAAGATGTCGGAGCTGGTGAGGGACCCGGGGGTGGTGGCGTTGGTGGATGGTAACGTCATCGAGGAGCTGGCGAACTGGACGGTGAAGGGCACCACGGTGCCTCCATTGGCGTCCTCCTCCTTGATGAAATAGGTGTCGTCGAAGGCCAACTGGTAGCCGTTGAGGGCGATGATGCCCACCGGGCTATCGTCGGTCAGCCCGTCCAGTGCCATCTCGTTGCTGTCGGGGGTCGGCCAGTGGAGGGAGTGGGTGAAGGTCCGGTCGATCTCCCCGCGGGCCTTGACGACGGCCGCGCTCCACTCCCCCGCGGGCACGTCGATACGGTAATAGTCCCTGAGGTTCACCCGGGTCAGTGTCTCCTCATCGATATCCCCGTCGTCCAGGGGCAGGCCGTTTATGCCCACGTCCAGGTCGTACATGATCTCGTCGGGAACGCCCTGGTTGAGCAGGACGATGAGGTAGGTCCCGGGGTCCATCGCAACATAGACCAGGGCCTGCTCGCTGTTCTCGCCGGCGTCTGAGTAGGCTACCGGGTGGGTCCCACCGCTGCCATCCCACTGGTGGTAGCGACCGTTGGGGGAGAACAGCAAGAGCGCGAAGTGGTAGTTGTAGGTCCACTCGGGGGGGATCCTGAGCCGCAGGTCGATGGTGTCCCGCTTCTGCAGGTTGATCTCGTAGGCCATGACGATGCCGTCGGGTCCCATGTCGTCCGTTACGGTCTGGCTGTTGTGACTGAGGGTGGTGAGCCCCGTCCGGAGCTGCATCGCGTGGTAGGGGGAGAAGGACGTGAATTCCTCCGAGACGGTGTAGTCGGTGTCGGAGGAAAGGTCGTGGCCGTTGATGGCGATGACCCCGGCGGGCCGCGTGTTGTGGATACTGCCCACTGGTGTCTTGACGATGGGGTTCTTCGAGGAGATGTTGGTCCGGAGCCCGTGGTCGTAGGAGCCAGTCCCCTCGTAGATGTTGGAGGCGACCACGGTCCAATCCCCGGTCGCGGCGGTGAAGTTGTAGTCTACCCGTTCATTGACGGTGCTCAAGGTGCCCCTGTAGACGACATCGGGAAAGATGGTGGTGGCAGCCGAAGCTACCAACACTGGCCCGAGGGCACTTGCGATGAGCAACATGACGACTAGTGTCGCCATTGAGGCGCTACGGGATGCTCCCATCCAAATCCACCTACCGCTAACTGGACATGATAACCCCTCTTAAAAATAAAAAGGTTGTTATCAGAGGTCTGGACAATCGGTCGACCCATGGATGACCTCGCCAGTTGAGAACCGTCCGGTAAACTACTTGTGGGGGTGGGGACATTCGTGAGATGATGGTCGACGCCTTCCTCTTCACAATCATCATCCTATTGGTCGCCTTCCTGCCCAGCCTTTACTTTCTGGTCGTGGCACGGAACTGGGAACGGTACGGGAGGGAACCCTACAGGCGGCTGCTGATGTGCTTCGGCTACGGCGCGGTCGCGGCCATCATCATATCAATCGTACTGGAGATCGCGATCCTGGGTAATATCCACAGGGTCGAACGCATCTACGAGCTGGGCGACGAGAACTTCCTGGGGGCCGTCATCGTCGCTCCCATCGTGGAGGAGTCCGTGAAGGCCTTTGGCCTGGTCCTCGTGCTGGCATACGTGATCAGGGAGGAGGACGGGATGATCTACGGCATCGGAATAGGCCTCGGCTTCGCCGCCACGGAGAACCTCCTGTACGAGCTCTCCGCCCTTTCCGTGGGCCTGGATGCCTACGTGGCCACCGCCATCCTCCGGACGATAACCAGCACCCTCCTCCACGCCACGGCGACCGGCGTCACTGGTCTGGGCGTAGGTCGTGCCGTCGTGCGGAGGAAGCCCCTCCTCTTCGCCCTGCCGTTCCTGCTGGTCGCCATCGTGATGCACGCGGTCTTCAACTTCATAGCCAGCCTCACCACCACCTATCCCGACCTGTTCGGCGAATTCACCTGCGTGGTGACATTCCTGCTGCTCCTCGGCTTCGCCGGCTACGCCTGGTCGAGCGTCAGGCGGAGGATCTCTGCCGCTTGAAGGTACAATAGAAACCGTTAACGATCATCGACCAGATGTATCGAGGCCTCGTTTCATCTGGAAAACCTATACCTTTTTTAAGGCGCACCTCCCATCCACCGACGTTCCCATGCCCCAGCAACGTCCCACATCCATCCTGGTGGCCTTCGGAGGCAACGCCATTCTGAAGGAGCATCAGCGTGGTACGGCCGAGGAGCAGTTCGCGAACCTCGACTCTGCCCTCGAATGCGTGGCCGACCTCATCCAGGAGGGTTTCAAGGTCATCATCACCCACGGCAACGGACCCCAGGTGGGCGTGCTCATGCGCCAGGGGGAGGCTGCGGAGGACCTGGTGCCCCCCATGCCCCTGGACGTGCTGGTTGCCGAGACCCAGGGACAGATCGGTTACATGATACAGAACTCCCTTGTCAACATCTTCAGGACCCGGCAGATCAAGCGGAGCGTCGTCTCCGTGGTGACCCAGGTCGTGGTCAATGCTGATGACCCTGCCTTCGACGACCCCTCAAAGGGCGTGGGGCGATTCTACACCGAGGAGGAGGCGAGGGCCAGGATGGCGGACCGGGAGGGTCTGGTGATGAGGGAGGACGCCGGCCGCGGCTGGAGGCGGATGGTCCCCTCACCCGAGCCCATAGACGTGCTGGAGGTCGAATTCGTCAAGGGAGCCTATTCCGGGGGGGACGTGGTGATAGCCTGTGGCGGCGGGGGCATCCCGGTGCTGTTCCGGGACGGCAGGTACAGGGGCGTGGAGGCCGTCATCGACAAGGACAGGGCGTCCGCGGTGCTGGCGGCACGCTGCGACGTTGAGGTGCTGCTCATCCTGACGGACGTCGAGCAGGTGTACCTGAACTTCAACGAGCCCGACCAGAGGGGCATCGACTACATGTCCGTCGAGGAGGCGATGGACTACCTGCAGGAGGGTCAATTCCCGGAGGGGAGCATGCGCCCGAAGATCGAGGCCGCCATCGACTTCCTCAACCTGGGCGGTGAGAGGGTCATCATCACCTCCCTTGACAAGGTCAAGGAGGCGGTGGATGGGAGGACGGGCACCCACCTGAGCTGGGCCTGATGTCCTAGGAGGGCCTGCCAGCCCTCTCCCGAACGACTATCTCCTCGAGGGCAGCGGCCGCGTCCCCCTTGGTGGCGCTCCAGGGAATGGCGACCACGCGCCCATGGATGCCGAAGGGCCCCTTCTCCTTGCAACACTTGACGAGGGTCCATCTGTCGCTGTGCCCTTCCAAGGCCAATTCCTTTGGGCACATGGTGATGACCTTGACGGGTCGCCATCCGTAGTGCTCTCGGAATATCCTCTCGGAGAGGTTGCAGCCCACCAGGACAACATCCTCGCCCTTTGTGAGGAGCGGGACCTCGTCAAGGTACTCCACGGGTCGGTCCAGCTCGAGCCCACTTGCCCGGCAGGGGAAGAACAGGCGATGCGCCGGGTCCAGACCCTGGGCCAGGTCCTTGAGGTCCACCTCCTCGCTGTCGAGGAGCACTGGCAGGGGCCGACATTCAAGGGCGCGCCGGGCCAGCACGGATACCTTGCTGGGGTAGGGAGGGACCACGTCCAGCACCCGGACACGGACCTCCTCGCCGTCCCGAATGACGAAGCTCATGTGGTTGTACTCTCCCTGGACGACCACGCACCTCACGTCCCCGGGCATGCCGTCGGCCACCTCCAGCATGGCCGTGGGGTTCGTCGTGTCAACACCAGGGTCCACCACGTAGGCCGTCCCGTCCGGCAGGGCGAGGACCTCCACTCCCTCGATGGGCACGAGCAGGCGCGGGCCCTCCGCCTTGCGCACCCTCACGACGGCCCACTGGTCGCCATTGGTGATGCAATAGAACTCGGTCAGCTTGTAGGCCTTCTTCCCCTCCCAGGCCCGCATGATGGTATCTGAGGTGATGGGTCCATCGAGGTGCAGCTTGCCGACGACCTTGCAATGGGAGGGGATCAAGGGTCCACCGGGCCCGACCATCGCCCTCGGGCTACATAATCGTTACCACGAAAGGACGGACGGACCACCCATCCGTCAGGACAAGTTGATGGCTGGCCACGAAAGACTTATGAGGATGAAGCACCCAATTATCATATGGAAACCTGTTCCGGAGAATCGAATTGTACGAGAAAGACGCTAGGAATGGCGTGATAATGATCGCCTTGGGTATCGTATTTGGTATCGCGGGCGCGCTCCTTCTGATGGTCGGCGGGAGCAATGGATGGCCATGGGACTACTACGGTAGCCCGGGTCACTCTGCCAGATTGCTCCTGGGTCTGGGTGGTCTCACCATAATGTTGGGCTCTATGATGTACTACGGGAGCCAGACCGAAGTGGTGTCCCGCGGGCCCGCCGCAGCAGCGGTCTGAACGGGCTCGTGAGGGCTCCGATCGGCCACTGGTCGTAGAAACCTTCAGGCGCCACCGCTCCCATCGACGCCTGCTATGGACCTTTGGGAGCTGGGCGAGCGCGCATCGATCAAGAGATTGCGTGAGGTACTGGGAGCCACCGAGGACCTGGGTCGTGGCGAGGACGACTGTGCCGTGGTCCCGTTGGGTGACGGCAAGGTGCTGCTGGCATCAACGGACGTGCTGAGCGGGCCGACCCACCTCTTGCCTGGAACGCCTCCCGAGCAGTTCGGAGCCTTCGCCATAGAGATCGCAGTGAGCGATGTGGCTGCAATGGGAGGCCGCCCGTTAGGGGTCCTCACCGCCATGGCAATGCCACCAGAGACGGACATCGATTGGTTGATCGCGGTCTCGGCCGGCATGGCGAAGGCCGCTGGCCGACACGGGACGACGGTACTGGGAGGCGACACCAAGGCCTCCCCGGCCCAGACGGTGGCGGTCACTGCCATGGGCGTGATGGACGAGGAGAGATGCCTCTACAGGAGAGGTGGACGGCCCGGGGATGTCCTGGTGCTCACGGGACCCCTGGGCGGCCCCGCCATGGGCTACACCATGCCCAAGGACCCGGAGGGAGGATACACCCCAGAGGCCTTGAGCCTCCTTTACGACATCAGAGCGAGGACCGATGCTGGCCAGGCGCTGGCGGCCTCCGGTCGCGCGACCGCCTGCATAGACCTCTCCGACGGATTCGCTCCCGCCCTGCACCAGATGCTCGAGGCCAGTGGGTGCGGTGCAGTTGTGGAATGGGGATCCTTGCCCCTGGCATCAGGGCTTTCGGAACTGGCACGAGAGCAAGGCTTGGACATAAGGGATCTGGCCCTTCACGGGGGAGGGGAGTACGAGCTGCTGGCCGCTGTCGACCCTGCCGGGGTCGACGAGGTCCTGGCCACCCTGCGTGGCCTGGGAGGCGACCCGAGGGCCGTTGGCGAGTTGGCCACCGGTCGCGAAATCCTTTTAGTCCGTGACGGCTCTCC